>NZ_JBEXNE010000010.1:0-252203 GCF_040610915.1 Streptomyces sp. NPDC003300
GGCCACGAACCGCAGACGCCGCGCGTGCACGCCACCCCGATGACCCCCCTCTGACGCACGGGGCGCCCGCCCCCACAGTACGGCGGGCGGCGGCCGTTGAGCCGCCCGCCGCCCGCCGCCCGCCGCCTCGCGTCCGTCCGTCCGCCGCCCGCCGCCTCGCGCCCGTCTGCCCCTCCGTCCGTCGCGCCCTCTGTCCGTCCGGGACGACATCACCCGAAGACGGCGACCAGCCGTCCGATCACCTCGCCGCGCTCCAGCCGCCCGACACCCTCGCCGATCTCCTCGAATCCGATCTCGGTGACCCGCGACGACAGCTTCCCCTCGGCGACGAGGTCGAGCACCGCCGCGCAGTCCTCCTTCGATCCGGCCTGGGAGCCGACGAGTTCGACCTCGTTCAGGGTGAGCGCCTGAAGGTCGATCTCGCCGCGCGCGCGGCCGAGGCCGACCTGGACGATACGGCCGCCCCGGCGTACGGAGTGGATCGCGCCGTCGGTGGTCGTCCCGAACCCGGCGAAGTCGACGACCACGTCGAGGTTCTCGCCCGCGAAGTCGGTGATGTCGCCCGCGACCTTCTCCGCGCCGAGCGAGCGGGCGAAGTCGTGCACGCGCTCGTTCTTCTCGGCGACGAACACCGTCGCGCCGAGCGCGAGCGCGGTCTGGGCGCCGAGCGAGCCGAGCCCGCCGAGGCCGATGATCCCGACGCGGGAGCCGGCGGTGACCCTCCCCTGCACGGAGACCGCGTGGTACGAGGTGAGCCCGGCGTCGGTGGCGGCTGCCGCCTGGTCGAACGGCACCCCGTCCGGCAGCGCGACGACGAGCCGTTCGAGGACGACGACCTCGTCCGCGAATCCGCCGTTCTTCGATGTGCCGGGACCCTCGATGGCGGCCGGGATGACGACCTTCTGGCCCACGGTGAACCGCGTCACGTCCGAGCCCACGGCGGAGACGACCCCCGCGATCTCGTGGCCCAGTGTGATCGGCCGGAACGGGAGCAGCGGCGTCAGTGTGCCGTCGAGAAACCCGACGTCGCTGTGGCACAGCCCGGCCGCGCGGACGTGCACGACGAGTTCGTCCGCGCCCGGTGCCGGGGCCGGGACCTCACTGAGGGTGAGGGGCTTGCCGATGTCGGTGAACTGCCATGCGCGCATTTTCCGCTCCTTGGACGGTGGGCTCCCGGCGGGGCCGCGCTGATGTCGGCGGTCACCCGGAAGAATATTGGTACCTCATCCCAAAAATACTCCTCCACTACGCTCGGGCGATGACCACCTCCCGAAGGAGCCGCGGGCGACCGCCCGCCTCGACCCGCGAAGCCCTGGAGGAAGTCGCCTTCGACCTGCTGCTTCGCGACGGCTACGAGGCGACGACGCTCCAGGCGATCATGGCCGCGGGCGGTGTCGGGCGCTCGACGCTCTTCCGCTACTTCGGGTCGAAGGCGGGGATCGTGTGGGGCGAGTTCGACCGCGCGGTCGAGCGGCTGCGGGCCGCCCTTCGTGACGCCGACGACGTACCCGTCATGACGGCCGTACGGTCGGCGGTCGTCCGGTCCACGCGGCTTTCGCAGGCGGCGGCGCCGGACTCGTGGCTCGACCGCTTCCGCGTGCTCGACCGGGACCCCGCGCTCGTCGCGGAGGCCGCCGCGCACTGGCGCGTATGGGGCGAGACGGTGAGCGGGTACGCGGCCGGGCGCACCGGCCTCGACGCGGGCGACCCCGTCCCGGCGGCGATCGGCGGCGCCGTACAGGCGGCCTACGTCGCGGTGCTCAGGCGGTGGGCCGGGGCGGCGGAGGCGCGCGGGGACGACGCCGGGGCCGAAGCGGTCGACATCGACGAGCTCGACCGGGACCTGCGCCCGGTCACCGACGCCTTCCAGGCCGTCCTGGACGGCGTGACGCGAGGCTGAACGGAGGCTCCGCCGCCGCTTGGCGACCTCCTTCAGTCCCCTTGTCCCGCGGCGGCGGCCGTATTGCGACGGTGAGCGCGAGCCAGCCGAAGCGCGAGGGACATCAGGACCGCTTGACTACCGCTGATCTACTACTTTCTCCCGGACTGGTAGATCGGTGCTGTGACCTGCTCTTTTACCGCCGGATGCACGGGGACGCGGAGCCGGATGGCCGCCGCGGGAGTCAGGGGTGGGCGAGGAGGAGGGCGGCGGGGGTGGGGGAGTCGGGGGCGATGAGGGTTTCGGTCGCGACCGTGAAACCGGCCTCCTGGAGCCAGGCGGTCATCCGGGCGGGCGGGCGTTTGTGGACGTGGACCTTCATGGGGTGGCCGCCGTAGCCCTCCGTCTTGAGGCGGGAGACGGAGCCGGTGTGGAAGCCGGTCAGCAGCGGGGCGCCGGGGCGCAGGACGCGGTGGAAGCCGGAGAGGACGGCCGGGACCTCGTCGTCGGGGACGTGGATCAGCGACCAGAAGGCGACCAGGCCGGCGAGTGACGCGTCGGCGAGGTCGAGGGCGGTCATCGAGCCGACCTCGAACCGGAGTCCGGGGTGGTCGGAGCGGGCCACGTCGATCATGCCGGGGGAGAGGTCGATGCCGAAGGCGTCGACGCCCAGGCCGCGCAGGTGGGCGGTGACATGGCCGGGACCGCAGCCCACGTCCGCCACGGGACCGCCCCCGGCGCCGGTGACCTCGGCGGCGAACAGAGCGAGCGCCGTACGCAGGGCCGGCGCGCCGTCCAGCGCCTCCCGTACGAAGTCCGCGTAGCTCACCGCGACCGTGTCGTACGAGGTTCGGGTGTCCGCCAGCCAGTCGTCCGCAGTCATGCTCCGAGACGGTAGTCCCGCGGCCCGCCGCCGCCGAAGCGCCCCTGCGCGACGGGCTCCTGGCATGTCCATATCCCGGACGCCCGTACCGTCCCCTCAACTGTTGTATCTATGATGCGTGCATCATGGATGCCAGCACTCTCACCGTCGCCGCGCCCGGCCCCGCCGTCAAGGCGCCGCCCGCCGCCGAGCGGGTCTATCTGCACGTCAAGTCCGGTGTCCTGGACCGGAGTTACGAGGGCGGCACGCTGCTCACCGAGGGGGATCTCGCCGACGCGGTGGGGGTCTCGCGCACGCCGGTGCGCGAAGCGCTGCTGCGGCTGGAGGCGGAAGGGCTGATCAAGCTCTACCCGAAGAAGGGCGCGCTGGTGCTGCCGGTGTCGGCGCAGGAGATCGCCGACGTGGTGGAGACCCGGCTGCTGGTGGAACAGCACGCCGTGGCCAAGGTGGTCGGGGCGGTGCCGCCGCGGCTCATCGCGCGGCTGGAGGAGTCCCTGGCCGAGCAGCGCGGGCACGCGGAGACCGGCGACCTGGCGGCCTTCGCCGTCGCGGACCGCTGCTTCCACGCGGAGATCGTCCGCGCGGCGGGCAACCGTATCCTCGCGCACCTCTACGACCAGCTCAGGGACCGTCAGTTGCGGATGGGGGTGGCCACCATGCACGCCGAGCCGAGCCGGGTGGCGAAGAACATCGCGGAGCACACCGAGATCCTGGACGCGCTCAGGGACGGCGCGGCCGACACGGCCGCCGACGTCGTGGACCGGCACGTCTCGTGGGTGAAGGTGCTCGCCAGGGGCGAGTCGTGAGCCGGAGCCCGGCCGCGGAGAAGGTCCTGCCGGGCGACCCGCCCGGCGGACGCCGTGCCGCCCTCGTCTGGGGCGTCGGCACCTCCGTCTACCTCGTCGCCGTCGTCCACCGCACCAGCCTCGGCGTCGCGGGCATCGACGCCGCCGACCGCTTCCACATCGGCGCCTCCGCGCTCTCCAGCTTCTCGATCCTCCAGGTGCTGGTCTACGCGGGCATGCAGATACCGGTCGGCCTGATGGTGGACCGGCTCGGCACGAAGAAGGTCCTGCTGCTCGGCGCCGTGCTGTTCACCCTCGGCCAGGGGGCGTTCGCGCTGTCCCACTCGTACGGCATGGCCCTCGGCGCCCGCGCCGTGCTGGGCTGCGGCGACGCCATGACCTTCGTGAGCGTGCTGCGGCTCGGCTCGCGCTGGTTCCCCGCCAGACGCGGCCCGATGATCGCCCAGGGCGCCGCCCTGTTCGGCGTCGCGGGCAACCTCGTCTCGACCGTCGTCCTCTCCCGCGTCCTGCACTCGGCGGGCTGGACCCCGACCTTCCTCGGCACCGCCCTGGTCGGCGCGCTCGTCCTCGTCCTGGTCGCCCTCTTCCTCAAGGACCATCCCGAGGGATACGAACCCGCGCCCGCCGAACACGCGGGCCTGACGTACGTACGCCGCCAGATCGCCGCCTCCTGGGCCGAGCCCGGCACGCGCCTGGGCATGTGGACGCACTTCACCACCCAGTTCTCCGGCATGGTGTTCCTGCTGCTGTGGGGGCTGCCGTACCTCGTCGAGGACCAGGGGCTCTCGCGCGGCGCGGCGGGCGGGCTGCTCACGCTCGTCGTCGTCGCCAACATGTTCTTCGGCATGGTCTTCGGGCAGCTCATCTCCCGCCACCACGGCGCCCGCATGCCGCTCACCCTCGGCGTGATCGCGGCCACCGCCGCCGCCTGGGCCACGACGCTCGCCTGGGGCGGCGGCCACGGCCAGGACCCGATGTGGCTGCTGGTCGCCCTGTGCGTCGTCCTCGGCGCCTGCGGGCCCGCCTCGATGATCGGCTTCGACTTCGCCCGCCCAGCCAACCCGCCCGAGCGCTTCGGCACCGCCTCCGGGATCGTCAACATCGGCGGCTTCACTGCCTCCGTCCTCACCCTGCTCGCCGTCGGCCTGCTCCTCGACGCTACCGGCGACGACTACCGGATCGCCTGGAGCAGCGTCTTCGTGCTCCAGGCGGTCGGCACCGCCCAGATCCTCCGGCTCCGCCGCCGTGCGGAACGGCTGGAGCGGGAGCGGATCGCGGTCAGCCGCGTCGAGAGCGTGCACCGCCTGCCGGCGGCGGTCACCTCCGACTGACGCCCGGCGCGGCCGTACGACGCTGTACGGCGGCGGGGTTCATGGCGGGCGCGCCGTGATTCGGGCGCGCGGTGATCCGGGAACGGCGCGATCCGGGAACGCCATGATCCGGGAACGGTGCGATCCGGGAACGGCGCCCGAGGCGCCGGGCGCTACTTCGTGACCGCGATGTGCGACAGGATCGCGTCAGCCAGTTGCCGGTCGCCCTCGATCTTGAGCTGGTCGGCGAGCGCGGCCGGACGCGCCCGGCCGGTGAGCAGCCGCAGGAACGTCTCCCAGTCCACGACGAAGGTGACGGCCGGACCGAGCGAGACGGCCGAGTCGATGCTGCCGTGGCCCTCGGCGTTCACCCGTACGGTCCGCATGAACTCCAGCGGTCCGTGCACGTCGAAGACGACCGCGGAGCCCGGCTTGGCGCCCGCGTCCTCGGCGACCAGCTTCGGCAGCGAGCGCAGGAGGTAGTCACGGGCCAGAACGGCCGCGGGGGAGGCGAGGTTGCCCGGGGCGTCGAGGGCCCGGCGCAGATCCTGCTCGTGCACCCACACGTCGAAGACGCGGCCCCAGAGCTGTTCCTCCAGGGTGACCTCGCCGCCGCCGATCGCGCGGACCTCGGCGTCCGGCTGCCGCGACTCGTTCCTGAGCTGCCGCGAGCGGCGGATGATCGTGTACTCCAGCTCGGACGTCATCTCCGGCGCCGTGTGGTGGCGGCGGATGTCGACCGGGACCTCCGTGTAGCGGGCCGTCTCGCTGGTGATGTGCCGGAGGTCGCTGGGAAGTGTGTGGATGGGGCGCGGGTCGCCCAGCAGCTCGCACTCGAAGCCGATGATGTGGGACACGACATCGCGGACCGACCAGTACGGGCACTCGGTGTGGCGGTTCCACGCGCCGTCGGGCAGCGGCGTCACCAGTTCGTTGACGGATTCTATGGAGTGGGTCCAGGCGTCGATATACGGCTGGAGCTTGCTGTGGACGGTCACGGGACCCCTCGACGGTCGGTGCGCGGTCGTGGCGGTTGGCGCCTAAGTTACGCTGCGCGCGGGCGCCCACGCAGTGCTTTCGAGTGACGATGGTAGGCCCGGCTTGACGACCCAACGTATGGGCGGTGTCCGAGTGCGCGCAACGCTTCTTCAGATCGACGTGGACCAGAGGGAATCGGTCGCCTCGCGGCGCGACCGTGTGGCAGCGATGGTACGTGCCCACGCGGACGCGGATCTTGTCGTGCTGCCCGAACTGTGGCCGGTCGGCGCCTTCGCCGCGGAGGACTTCGCGGCCGAGGCCGAGACGGCGGACGGCGGCCCGACCGCCGAGGTGATGAGCGCGGCGGCGCGCGACGCCGGGGTGTGGTTGCACGCGGGGTCGATCGTCGAACGCGACGTCGTCGGCGGCGAATTGTTCAACACCTCGCTGCTCTTCTCCCCCGACGGCGCTCTCGCGGCCGTCTACCGCAAGATCCACCGCTTCGGCTTCGACCAGGGCGAGGCCGTCCTCATGTCCTCCGGGCACGACATCGTCACCGCCCGCGTCCCCGGCACCGTCCTCGGCCTCGCCACCTGCTACGACCTGCGCTTTCCCGAGCAGTTCCGGCTGCTGCTCGACGCCGGGGCGCAGACGCTGGTCGTTCCGGCGGGCTGGCCCGCGCGGCGGCTCGCCCACTGGCGGCTGCTGGTGCGCGCCCGCGCCGTCGAGTCCCAGGCGTACGTCCTCGCCTGCGGGACGGCCGGCACCCACGCCGGGGTGGAGCAGGCCGGGCACAGCATGATCGTCGATCCCTGGGGTGAGATCGTCGCCGAGGCCGGGCCCGCCGAGCAGGCGCTCTCCGCCGAGGTCGACGTCTTCCGCGTGGACGTCACCCGCGCCGATTTCCCCGTCCTCCGCGACCGCGTCCTCGGAGTCCCCACCCCGAAGCCCCGCTAGGGCCTGTCCGGCCGCGAGAAGGGCCCGCCGATCTTTCAGGGGCGCTGCGGGCACCCACCCGCGCGAGGTTCGGGCACAGGGGCGGCGCCCCGGAAAGACCGGGTCGCCGCCCTGCGCAGGGCTATTCGTCCTCGTGCTCCTTGTCGACCATGCGGTCGACGCACACCGCCACCGCGATCAGCATCGCGGCATCGGCGTCCTCGCGCTCGATGTCGATGGCGTAGGCGTCACGGAGGGTGAACCACTTGCGGGAGATGCGCGCGAGGCGCTCCCCCTCGTACTCGATGTCGAACTCCTTGTCGATGATGTCGCCGCGCACTTCGAGTTCCTCGCCGGAGGCGAGCTCGGCGCGGAAGACGTCGCGGAGCAGGTGGAGGCGCTTCTTGCGGACGGTGACGAGGACGTCGCCGTCGCGCTCGATGGTCATGGCGTCCCGCAGGGACACCAGCTTCTTGCGGATGACGGCGACCTCGTTGCCGTCCGGGTCCTGGAGTTCGAGGGTGTCGCGGATCCGGAGGACCTTCCCGTCGACGTAGAAGGCCCTGCGGCCGTGCTCGTCCTCGATCCAGTAGTCGTCACCGATGGCGAACATCTTCTCTCGCACCACGTATTTCATAGGGAATGCCTACCCCGGCGGATGCTGTTGGATGGGGATATGACTGCACGTGCACGTGTCCGGGCGCCCGAGCTGACCGGCGAGGGCGGCTGGCTGAACACCGGCGACAAGCATCCGACCCTCGCTGACCTGCGGGGCAGCATCGTCATTCTGGATTTCTGGACGTTCTGCTGTGTGAACTGTCTGCATGTCCTGGACGAGCTGCGGGCCCTGGAGGAGCGGCACAGGGACACGGTGGTGATCGTCGGCGTGCACTCGCCGAAATTCGTGCACGAGGCCGAGCACCAGGCGGTCGTGGACGCGGTGGAGCGGTACGAGGTGCACCACCCGGTGCTGGACGACCCGCAGCTCTCGACGTGGAAGCAGTACGCCGTACGGGCGTGGCCGACGCTGGTGGTGATCGACCCCGAGGGGTACGTGGTCGCGCAGCACGCGGGCGAGGGGCACGCGCACGCGCTGGAGCAGCTCGTGACGGCGCTGGAGAAGGAGCACGCGGCCAAGGGCACCCTGCGCAGGGGCGACGGCCCGTACGTACCGCCCGAGCCGGTCGCGACCGACCTCCGCTTCCCCGGCAAGGCGCTCGCGCTGCCCGGCTCCGGGCACTTCCTGGTGTCGGACTCGACCCGGCACGCCCTGGTGGAGCTGGCGGCGGACGCCGAGAGCGTGGTGCGGCGGATCGGCACCGGCACGCGCGGGCTGGCCGACGGCAACGCGGAGACGGCCCGCTTCAGCGAGCCGCAGGGGCTGACGCTGCTGCCCGACGGCAGCGTGATCGTCGCCGACACCGTCAATCACGCGCTGCGCCGCGTCGACCTGGGCACCGGGCACGTGACGACGGTCGCGGGCACCGGAAAGCAGTGGTGGCAGGGCTCCCCGACGTCCGGCCCGGCCCGCGAGGTGGACCTGTCCTCGCCGTGGGACGTGGCCTGGTTCGACGACCGGGTGTGGATCGCGATGGCGGGCGTGCACCAGCTCTGGACGTACGACCCGGCGACGGAGACCGTACGGGTCGCGGCGGGCACGACCAACGAAGGGCTGGTGGACGGGCACGCGGCGCAGGCGTGGTTCGCCCAGCCGTCCGGCCTCGCGGCGGCGCCGGAGCGCGGCGAGGCGGGGGCGCCCCCGGCCGACGGCTGGGGAAGGCTGTGGATCGCCGACTCCGAGACCTCGGCGCTGCGCTGGGTCGAGCGCGCCGACGACGACCCGGACCCGGACGCGGACGCGGCAGGCGGTGACGGCGGTGAGCCGCGCCGCTACATCATCCGTACGGCCGTCGGCACCGGCCTGTTCGACTTCGGCCACCGCGACGGCCCCGCCGGGCAGGCGCTGCTCCAGCACCCGCTGGGCGTCACCGCGCTGCCGGACGGCTCGGTCGCGGTCAGCGACACGTACAACAACGCGCTGCGCCGCTACGACCCGGTGACCGGCGAGGTCACCACGCTCGCGACCGGCCTGCGCGAGCCCTCGGACGCGGTGGTCGTGGACGGCGACATCGTCGTGGTGGAGTCCGCCGGGCACCGGCTGACCCGGATGCACCTGCCGGAGGAGGCCGTCCGCGTGGAGGCCGTCGCCCACCGTACGCAGCGGGACGCGACCGACGTGGCGGCCGGTGCCTTCCGGCTCGACGTGGTGTTCACCGCGCCCGACGGGCAGAAGCTCGACGAGCGGTACGGGCCCTCGACGCGGCTGCTGGTCAGCGCCACCCCGCCGGAACTCCTGGCGGAGGGCGCGGGCAAGGGCACCGACCTCTTCCGCGACCTGGTCCTCGACCCGTCCGTCACCGAGGGCGTCCTGCACGTCTCCGCGATGGCCGCGTCCTGCGACGACGATCCGGCCAACCCCTACCCCGCCTGTCACGTGCACCAGCAGGACTGGGGCGTCCCGGTCCGCGTCGGCGCCGACGGCGACTCCCGGCTGGCGCTGGTCCTGGCGGGCCTGGACGCGTAAGGCGTACAGGCGCCGTACGGGCGTGCCCGGGCGGTGAGTAAGCTCCGGCCATCACTCTTGATCCGCCGGGGGGCGGAGCGTCACCTGGGGAGGGACCGAGTGCCTCGTCGCGCTCTCACACGCGGCTCCGTCGCGGCGGCCACCGTCGTCGTCATGGCCGCCGGGCTCGCCCCGGCCGTCACCGGCGGCACGGCGTACGCGGACGGTCCGCCGTCCGGTACCGCGTCGCAGGAGACCGTCATACCCGCCGGTTCGCGGTGGCTGCCGCAGAGCGAGCCGCTGATCACCGCCGGGAACGACGGATACCTGGTCAGGGGGGCCAACGGCGCCCACTGGGTGAATCCGGCGGACGGCAGCGAGGGCCCGGTACTGCCGGATCCCACGCCGCCCTTGGTCAACACCGGCCTGTCCGCGCACCTCATCCGCAACTTCCCGTCCCAGTCGGTGACGATCACCGACTACGACACCAACACCTTCCGCACGGTCACCGCGCCGGCAGGTCAGCGCTGGGTGCCGTTCGGCTTCAGCCTCGACCGCGTCCTCACCAGCGAGACCGCCGCCGACGGCACGCTCGCCGCGCTGCACGTGATCGGCGACGGCAAGGACGGTTCCGCCGACCTGACCGTCACCGGGCTGCCCCCGGGGACCGCCGTGCCCGACTGGCCCGACCTGCTCGCGCAGAACCGCGACCACGCCGTCCTGCGGCTGACCTCGGGCGCCGCGCCCGGCACCGCGCACAATTACCTGCTGGACTACCGCACCGGCACGCTGCGCGCGATCCTCGCCGACGTGCCCGCCGCCGAGCAGACCACCGTCGTCCTCGGCAGGGACCGGGTGCTGGCGTACGGCGGCGCGGCCACGACGGCGTACACCGTACGGCTCGACGACCCGACGGCCCCCGTCGAGAAGACGCCGCTGCCCACCGACGGCCGGGACGGTACGCCGAAGCTCACCGTCACCGGGGACCGCGTCCTGGTGCTGGAGCGGTCGACGGACAGCCAGTCCGCGGGACTTCCGCTGCGGGCCGTCCCGGTCGGCGGCGGCCCCGCGCGGACCCTGCTGGCCAAGGTCGCCACGGACATGGCGACCGCGCCCGACGGCTCGGTGCTGGTCGAGGGCGGCACAGGACCCGACGACTGGGCGGTCCGCCGGATCACCGCGGCCGACGGCGCCGACGCGACCGTCACCGACCTCAAGACGCTGCCGCCGGTCGCGGCCACGGTCTACGGACTGTCCTACAGCGCCGGGCGGCTGGCGTACTCCGACACCACCCGGCCCTACCCGGCCCTGGTACGGCGCGATGTGGCCGCGGGCCCGGCGCCCGCCGTGTCGGAACCCGAACTGCTGTGGAGCTACGGTCCGAAGCCCGCCGACTGCGGCTCCGGCGTCTCCTGCGTGCACCTCCAGGGCACCGGCACCGGCACCGTGGCCTTCTCCGCCGCCAACATCATCACCGTGCCCCAGCCGCCGTCCCCGACCGATTCGCGCGCCGTCTTCCTCGGCGCGCCCGGCACGGTCACCGACGCCGCGGGACCGTACGTCGTGGTGCACACCGGCACCCCCGCGCGGCAGAAGGTCTTCGACCTCCGCTACGACGGCACCCTGTTCGACGGCCCGGTCACGGCCTCCGCGCTGTGGGGCCGCACTCTGTGGGTGCCCGGCAGCGCCACCGGCACCGTCCGCCCGTACGACCTGGAGCGGCGGACGTACGGCGCCACGGTCCAGACGGGCGCGCCATGCGTGCCCAAGGAGCTTCAGGCGGACGGGCGTTGGCTGTACTGGTCGTGCGGCACCAGCGCCGGGGTGCACGACCGTACGACCGGCAAGAACGTGCCGGTGCCGACCGGGACCGCGCTGCTGGGCGACGGTTACGTCGTCCGGCACGACACGACGGCGGGCCGTCTGATGCTCACCGACGTGCACACGGGCTCGGCCGTCGGCAGCAACCTCGCGGAACTGGCAGCGAGCGACCTGGCCGACGACCGAGGCGTGACGTGGACGGTGGACAAGTACGGCGGCGGTGTCGCGTACGTCGATGCGCAACACCGCTTCCACGTGCAGCCGTTGACCTCGATACCGCGCAGCGCGGTGTCGGTGCTGAGCAGCGACGTCGGCCCGGCCGTCGTCGACGTCCTGGACAACCCCGAGGACTGGTACGGCAGGTGGACGCTGTCCCGGCCCGTCGCGGGCTGGAGCCTGACGGTCACGGACGAGGCGGGCAGGACGGTCGCCACCCGCCGCGGCTCCAAGGGCGCGCAGGTGTCGGCGAGTTGGAATCTCAAGGGCGCCGACGGGGCGTGGGTCAAGAACGGCCGCTACACCTGGACGCTGACCGCGCCCCCGGCCGACGGCGGCCCCGGCGGGCTCTCCCTCACCGGCCTGATCGTCGTCAAGGGCGCCGCGGGCGTGCACGACTTCACCGGTGACGGGACCGGCGACTTCTTCGGCCTCACCCCGTCCGGCCGCCTGGACCTGCGCGCGGGCAACGGCAAGGGCAATGTCAACGCGGCGCGCTCCACGTCCGGTTGGCCGACGTCCTCGCTGTACGTGCCCTACGGCGACCTCGGCGGCGACCGGGTCAACGACCTGCTGGTCAGGGACGCCTCGGGCCAATTGTGGCGCTACGACGGCAAGGCGGGCACGAACTTCACCCCGTCCCAGCCGCGCACGCTCATCGGCCCCGGCTGGAACGCGTACGACGCGCTGGCCTCGGTCGGCGACCTGACCGGTGACGGCCGCGCGGACCTCGTGGCGCGTACGCCGTCCGGCAGCCTGTACCTCTACGCCGCCGACCGGAACGGCAGGTTCGGGCCGCGCACCCTCATCGGCGGCGGCTGGAACACGTACAACCTGCTGATCGGCTCGCAGCACTCCGAATCCGTCGGCTACGGCCGTCAGCTTCTGGCCCGGGACAAGTCCGGGGTGCTGTGGGCCTATGACGGCGACGGCAAGGGGCACTTCGGGCCGCGCGTGAAGATCGGGTCCGGCTGGAACATCTACAACTCGATCGTGGGCGTCGGCGAAATCCGGCCGGTCCGGGGGGCGTACCTCACCGGACTGGTCGCCCGTGACGCGGCGGGCGACCTGTGGCGCTACGACGGCCGCGACAGCGAGCCGGGCTTTGCCGCCCGCGTCAGGCTCGGCGCGGGCTGGCAGATGTACAAGTCGCTGTTCTGAGATCCGGGGCTGACCTCACGTCAGAACGCCGGTGGTACTGGCCTGGTGTCAGTACCGCCGGTCACCCGGGTAGTAGCGCTCCTCGACGGGCGGGATGTCGCCGTCGGCCGTCGGGGGAATCCGGCGGCGCTTGAAGATGCTGACGTAAGCGGCGAGTCCGATGATGCCGACGGCCATCATGATCAGGCCGAGCAGATCCATGTTGACGCCCTTGGCGTGCCAGTCGGTGGCGAACGTGATGATCGCACCGACCGCGATCAGAATGATGCAGCCTCCGATGCCCACAATTACCGCTTCCTTTGGCCTAGTTGTGCTCCGGCGTTCTGAAGCAGCGCCTACCCCGGACCTCGGGGCACAAGCAGGCGCATCGGGTCGCGGGCGGGCCGGGGCGCGGCCCCGGCCCGCAAGCAGGCCCCGGAAGGCCCCGGAAGCAGGCCCCGGAGTCAGGCCGCCAGGAAGGCCGTCAGGGCGCTGGCCAGCAGATGCGGGTCGTCGGCGCCGGACATCTCGCGGGCCGAGTGCATCGAGAGGATCGGCACCCCGACGTCGACCGTGGTGATGCCGTGCCGGGCGGAGGTGATCGGGCCGATCGTCGTCCCGCAGGGCATCGAGTTGTTCGACACGAAGTGCTGGTAGGGGACGCCCGCGGTGTCGCAGGCCGCCGCGAAGACGCCGCGGCCGGTGCCGTCGGTGGCGTACCGCTGGTTGACGTTGGTCTTCAGGATCGGGCCGCCGTTGGCGCGCGGGTGGTGCGTCGGGTCGTGCCGCTCGGCGTAGTTGGGGTGCACGGCGTGGCCGGAGTCCGACGAGACGCAGACGCTCGCGGCCAGCGCGCGCTGCCGCTCCTCGAAGCCGCCGCCGCGCGCGTGCACCGAGCGGCTGAGGACGTTGCCGAGCAGCGGACCCTGGGCGCCGGTGTCGGACTGGCTGCCGTTCTCCTCGTGGTCGAAGGCGGCGAGCACCGGGATGTACGTGAGGTCCTGGCCGCCCGCCGCGGCGGCCAGCGCGGCGGCGCCCGCGTGCACCGACAGCAGATTGTCCAGCCGGGGGCAGGCGAACAGCTCCTCGTCGCGCCCGAGGAAGGCGGGCGGCTGTGTGTCGTGCGTCATCAGGTCCCAGCCGACGACGTCCTCCGGGTCGAGGTCCGCCCGCTCGGCGAGGTAGCCGATCAGGTCGCCGTCCTGCGCGTCGCCCAGGCCCCACACCGGCTGGAGGTGGCGCTGCTTGTCCAGCGTCAGCCCGTCGTTCACGCCACGGTCCAGATGGATCGCGAGCTGCGGCACCCGCAGCAGCGGGCGGTCGGTCGCGACCAGCCGCGTACTGCCGTCGCGCAGCGTCAGCCGGCCCGCCAGGCCCAGGTCCCGGTCCAGCCAGCTGTTCAGCAGCGGGCCGCCGTAGATCTCCACCGCCACCTGGCGCCAGCCCTGCGACCCCATGTCCGGGCGCGGCTTCACCCGCAGATTCGGCGAGTCCGTGTGCGCGCCGACGATCCTGAACGGTGTCTCCGGCCGTGCGCCGTCCGGCACGAACCACGCCACCACCGCGCCCCCGCGCAGCACATACCGCCCGCCCGGCTCGGCCCCCCACTTCTCCGTCTCCGTCACCCGCCGGAACCCGGCCCCCTCCAGCCGCTCCGCCACGGTCGCCACCGCGTGGTACGGCGTCGGACTCGCCTGCACGAAGGCGGCCAGATCTTCGGTGTGCTTACGGCCAAACGCCGGACGCTGAGAGCTCATGCCCTCAGCTTAGTTTTCGGCCACATGGCTCGCCCCGTGAGGGGCGCGGGGAGCTGCGCGAGCAACCCACCACCGGCGGGCAGTCCGGCGACCACCGGACTGCCCGCCGGGGCGGGTTGGAAGGAGTCCCCGGGGGCGGGTCAGAAGGAGTCCTCCGGGAGGTCCATGAGGCCGAGGTCGACGGATTCGGCCAGGGACCGAGCCGTCCCCACGCCGGGAAGGACATTGGCGGCGAAGAACTTCGCGGCGGCGACCTTCCCCGCGTAGAAGGCGGCGTCCTTGGCGGAGGCCCCGGAGAGCTTCTCGGCGGCCACGCCGGCCCCGCGCAGGAGCAGGTACCCGATGACCACGTCACCGGAGGCGAGCAGCAGCCGCGTGGTGTTGAGCCCCACCTTGTAGATCGAACGGACGTCCTGCTCGGTGGCCGAAAGGTCCGTGAGCATGGCGCCGACGATCGCCTCCAGGTCCACCGCCGCCTTGGCGAGCTGGTCGCGGGCGGCGGCCAGGTCCTCCCCGCCCGTGGCCTCGGCGAGGAACTTCTTGATCTCCTCGCTGAGCGCCGTCATGGCCTGCCCCTGGTCGCGGACGATCTTCCGGAAGAAGTAGTCCTGGCCCTGGATGGCGGTGGTGCCCTCGTAGAGCGTGTCGATCTTGGCGTCCCGGATGTACTGCTCGATCGGGTACTCCTGGAGGTACCCGGAGCCGCCGAAGGTCTGGAGGGACTGGGCGAGCTGCTCGTACGACTTCTCGGAGCCGTAGCCCTTGACGATCGGCAGCAGCAGGTCGTTGAGCCCGTGCAGCCTCGTGGCGTCCTCACCGGCCGCCTCGGCGACCTGGATGGCGTCCTGCACGGAGGCGGTGTAGAGCACCAGCGCCCGCATGCCCTCGGCGTACGCCTTCTGCGTCATGAGCGAGCGGCGGACGTCGGGGTGGTGGGTGATGGTGACCTTGGGCGCGGTCTTGTCCATGAACTGCGCGAGGTCCGGGCCCTGCACGCGCTCCTTGGCGTACTCCAGCGCGTTCAGGTAGCCGGTGGAGAGCGTCGCGATGGCCTTCGTGCCGACCATCATGCGGGCGAATTCGATGATCCGGAACATCTGCCGGATGCCGTCGTGCTTCTCGCCGATCAGCCAGCCCTTGGCGGGGAGCCCGTCGCCGAAGGTCATCTCGCAGGTGTTGGACGCCTTCAGGCCCATCTTGTGCTCGACGTTGGTGGCGTAGACGCCGTTGCGCTCGCCCAGCTCGCCGGTCTCGAAGTCGAACTCGTACTTCGGGACCATGAACAGCGACAGGCCCTTGGTGCCGGGTCCCGCGCCCTCGGGGCGGGCCAGCACGTAGTGGATGATGTTCTCGGACATGTCGTGCTCGCCCGAGGTGATGAAGCGCTTGACGCCCTCGATGTGCCAGGTGCCGTCGTCCTGCTTGACCGCCTTCGTGCGGCCCGCGCCGACGTCGGAGCCCGCGTCGGGCTCGGTGAGGACCATGGTGGAGCCCCACTGCTTGTCGACCATGAGCGCGGCGATCTTCTTCTGCTCCTCGGTGCCCTCCTCGTAGAGGATTCCGGCGAAGGCCGGGCCCGAGGAGTACATCCACACGGCGGGGTTGGCGCCCAGCACCAGCTCCGCGTAGGACCAGATCAGGGAGCGCGGCGCGGTGGTGCCGCCGATCTCCTCGGGCAGGCCGAGCCGCCAGTACTCGGCGTCCATGAAGGCCTGGTAGCTCTTCTTGAAGGACTCGGGCACCGGGGCGGTGTTGGTCTTCGGGTCGAAGACCGGCGGGTTGCGGTCGGCGTCGGCGAAGGACTCCGCCAGCTCGTTCTCCGCCATGCGCGCCAGCTCGGCGAGGACGTCCTTCGCGGTCTCCACGTCCATCTCGGCGAACGGACCCGTGCCGTAGAGCTGGTCGCGGCCGAGCACCTCGAAGAGGTTGAACTCGATGTCGCGGAGGTTCGACTTGTAGTGGCCCATGACGTCGGCTCCGTATCGCAAGTGGGGTGGTCGTGGCACTCGTGGAAAATAATGCTACCCGTCGGTAATAAGAAGCAACCCCGGAAGGGTCGGATGTGACCGTTTCCTCGTCCCGGGGGCCGTTACTCTTGAGGCCGTGTACGGCTACGAGCAGAGCGTGAATCCCGGACCCGGCCCGGTCCAGGGCGCCGCACCCATGCCCGGTGGCTATCCGGAGCCCTCCCCGCCGTCCCTGGCCGACGCGGTCCGCGCCTTCACCACGGGTTCGATGGCCGCCGAGGACTTCCAGGCGATCTTCGCCACGTCCAAGGTGTACTGCCCGCGCGGCGACAATCCGGGCTTCCTGGCGCTGCACGACACCCAGCAGCCGGTCATCCCGATGTTCACCTCCCTGAAGGAGCTGCGGCGGTACGCGGGCAAGGAGTCCAAGTTCTTCGTGATCACCGGCGCCGAGGTGCTGGACCTGCTGCCCACCGGCTACGGCTTCGTGCTGGACATCGACGGCCAGCATCGCATGGTCTTCGACGCCAAGGCGGTCGAGCAGATGGTCGACTTCACGATGCGCCGGATGTACGGCTGAGGCTGCCCGGCGGCACGCCTGAGGCCGTACGGCGGTACGCCTGAGGCCGTACGGCGGTACGCCTGAGACCGTACGGCGGTACGCCTGAGACCGACGGCGGTACGCCTGAGACCGTACGGGCGCACGTCCCGGCTCGTACGCCCGCGCTTTCGATCTTCCCCTCCGGTGAGTGCTGGAATAGTCACGCCTTGCGAGATGTTCAGTGTTCAACTACTTTGGAACCGGAGCATCCCGAAGGAGGCAGTCATGCCCGCCGTGACCGTAGAGAACCCGCTGACCCTGCCGCGTGTGAGCGCGCCCGACGACGCCCAGCCCCGCAAGGCGCTACAGGTGTCCACCGCCCCGAGCGGTTTCGAGGGGGAGGGCTTCCCCGTGCGTCGCGCCTTCGCGGGCATCGACTACCGCAACCTCGACCCGTTCATCATGATGGACCAGATGGGTGAGGTGGAGTACGCGCCGGGAGAGCCCAAGGGCACCCCCTGGCACCCGCACCGCGGCTTCGAGACCGTCACGTACATCATGGACGGCACCTTCATCCACCAGGACTCGCACGGCGGTGGCGGCACGATCACCAACGGCGACACCCAGTGGATGACCGCCGGGTCCGGCCTGCTGCACATCGAGACCCCGCCGGAGTCGCTGGTCACCAGCGGCGGCCTCTTCCACGGCCTCCAGCTCTGGGTGAACCTGCCGAAGGCCGACAAGATGATGCCGCCCAAGTACCAGGACATCCGGGCGGGCGGCCTGAAGCTGCTCACCTCCGGTGACGGCGGCGCGCTGATCCGGCTGATCGCCGGTGACCTCGCGGGCCACGAGGGCCCCGGCGCCACCCACACCCCGATCACGATGATCCACGTCTCGGTGAACCCCGGCGCCTCGGTGACCCTGCCCTGGCGCGCCGACTTCAACGCCCTCGCCTACGGCCTCGCCGGCCGCGGCTTCGCGGGCCCCGACGCCCGCCCCTTCCGTATGGGCCAGGCCGTCGTCTTCGGCAAGGGAGACTCCCTCACCATCCGCGCGGACGAGACCCAGGAGTCCCGCTCGCCCAACTTCGAGGTCGTCCTGCTCGGCGGCCTCCCGATCCGCGAGCCGATGATGCAGTACGGCCCCTTCGTCATGAACACCCACGCCGAACTGGCCCAGGCGTTCGACGACTTCCAGGCCGGCCGCCTCGGCACCATCCCCGCCGACACGGTTCTCGGCCGCTAGCCGGGCCGCTCCGGCGGCCCGGGCGGTGCGCTGGGCCGCGCGCCGGGCGGTGTTTCGAGGGGTGTGTCGAGCAGGCCCGCGGCGGTCAGCTCGCCGAGCGCCAGCCGGACGGCCGCGGTGTCGGCCGGGGGCCGGACGCGCGCGACGGCCGCGGTGAGGTCGGTGAGCGTGCGGGTGCCGTCCGCGAGGAGGTAGACCGCGGCGGACTGCGGGCCGAGAAGGTGTCCCTGCTCGGCCCGCTCGTCGTAGACGGCCAGGCGGCCGTCCGCGAGGGACTTGACGCGCAGCCCGTCACGGCGGGCCTGGGGCGAGTTCACCGGGCGGGCGCTCCTTCGGGTGCCTTCGCGGGGACGGTTCAGAGGGCGAACTGGTCGCGCAGGTCCTCCGCCACCAGGTGGATCTGGTCGGTCTGGGCCGCGACGACGGGGACGGTCCGGTAGCAGTCGGGCCGGTCCCAGGCGGCGAGGTACTGGTCGATCGCGGTGTGGCGCCGGATCCAGGCGGTCATGCCGTCGACGGTGTCGGGGAGTTCGTCGAGCAGGTCGGTGAAGACATCGCGGTGGTACGCGATGGCGTGGGCGGTGGTGATCCCGGTGACGGGCTCGATGTGTCCGCAGTTCTCCGCGCGCGGGAAGGTCCGGCCCCAGTCGGCGCCGCCGAGGTAGAGCAACGACCAGGGCCGTGACCCGAGTTCGGCCAGGGCGCGGCGCAGGACCCACGTGGTGCCGTGCAGGAAGACCGCGTCGTCCTCCAGGACCAGCAGGGATTCCAGGCCGTCAATGTGGGCCTGCTGGATGGCCCGGCGGTGGGAGAGGGCGCAGCCGATGTGGTGGTTGACGGGGGTCGCCGTGGCCGACAGGCGGTGGACGCGCGCGGCGGGGATCTCCAGCGCGCCGAGCCGCCGTCGCACGGTCTCCCAGCGGTCGGGCCGGTCGTCGAGGTTGATGCAGGTGATGCCGTCGAAGGCGGTGAAGGGGCTGCGCGTCTCGGTCCGGTAGTCGGCCAGGCCCTGGCGGACGGCTGTTTCGCCCAGGATCGAGGTGAAGTGGCCGACGGCCTCGTCGGCGCTCTGGCCGAGTTCGTCGAAGCCGATCAGGTAGTTGCGCAGGCGCTGGTACCAGTCCTGGGTGATGTGGCCGGGGCGCGGCGCGTCGAAGCGGTGCGTCCAGCGCAGGGCGGGCAGGCACAAGGTGGTGTGGCCGGAGCGGCGGAACTTCTCGTGCAGGTGGCCCTCTTCGCCGCCGTGGCCGGTGAAGGCGGGGTTGAGCCCTGGCCAGGCTTTCGTCCGGCAGGCGAACAGGCCGAGGCCCTGCATCCCGATCTCGAAGGCGGGAGCGTCGGGGTCGGTGCCGCGCGGGTCGGTGGCCCAGACCCCGTACATGAACCGTTCCCAGCGCGGTTCCCAGTGGGTGGACACCGTGTGCCCGTCGGTGGAGACAAGGGGTCCCTGGAGCAGGTCGCCGCTGTCGGGGTGCTCGTCGATATGGTCCAGCAGGGCGGCCAGCGCCCCGGGCAGCAGCTGGACGTGGGAGTCCACGCACAGCACCCAGTCCGAGACGGCCTCGCGGAAGATCCGGTCGCGGGCGGCGGTGCCCACGCGGCGGTCGTAGGGGACGTAACGCAGTTGGGGGATCTGCTGCTCCAGGCGCTTGAGCGCCCAGGCGTGCGGCCCGGAGGGGTGGTTGTCGACGACCAGGACGCTGACCCGGTCCATCGCCTCCGCGTGGTAGAGCAGCAGGCTCATGACGGTGAAGTACACGCCGTCGTAGTCGTCGTAGGTCGCCATGCCCACGGTGAGGGTGCGCGGTTCCTGTTCGGGTCCCGGGGCGGGGCGCTGACGGAAGCGGTCGGCGGGGGCCGCCACCAACTCGCGCAGGGCCGCCAGGCCCGCCTCGTCCGCGGGCTCGCTCATCGGCCCGACCGTGCGTGCTGCGCGGTGATCTCGCGCAGGCCGCGCACTTCGGCGGTCAGTTCGTCGATGCGCCGGTTCAGGGCCTGGATGCAGACCATGGCGACGCCGTTGGCGTCGACGAGCGGGATCACGCTGGTGTTGGCGTGCTGGAAGTCGAAGGCGGCGTGCCAGTCCTGGGACATCGGACCGATGTGGCGTACGTGCTCCGGCTCCCAGAGGTAGCGCCAGGTGCTGACCGGCAGGGCCGCGACGGTCGCCAGCACGTGGTAGCCGTTGACGGCTCCCGTCGAGGTGACCTCGGCGGAAGCGGTCGTTACGGCGGTGTCCGCTGCTGGTGTGGCTGCTACCGGTGTGGCCGCGCCGGAACGGCGGAAAGGCCACACGCTCAGCGGCTCCAGTCGACCGGGACGACGGCGCACTTCAGCCCGCGGTCGCTGCTGGCGGCCATGGTGCAGTCCGTGCCGATGGTGATCGCCGCGTGCGCCGAGGCGGGGGCGTGGATGCCGTCGCCGACCAGCACGGCGGTGTAGCCGTTGAGTAGTTCCTGGACGGTGCCGGGGCCGAAGTTCTCCGAGGCGCTGATGGCGGCGACGCCCTGGTAGTTGGTGTACGCCGAGCCCAGCGCGCGGCCGTTGCTGGTGGAGAACTGGACCAGCGCGCCCGCCAGCGGCCGACCGGTGACCGCGTCGGTCGCCGTGGCCGAGATGTTCTCCAACTGCATCTGCGTGACGTTCAGCGATCCCTGGGTGGCCGACAGGTTGGCCGGCGACAGACTGGGACAGTCGGTGGTGCCGCAGATCGGCGGCTGGGCCACGGCAGGCGCGGCCGACGCGACGATGGCGCCGAGCGACAGCGTGCTCACGGCGACCGCCGCGAGTCCGGCGAACCTGGTTCCTGAGACCTTCATGTCTTCTCCGACGGGTGCTGCGGCGACGGTTGGTCCGGGTCATTCGACCCCAACGGCCCATCCGTCGCTCTCCGCCAATCGGTACATAGGGGACGACGATCGCATTTTTCGCCCCATCGAGTGACCCCTCCGCCCCGACCTACGTTCGCCCCCTGGTCCGCCTGTACGAGAAGGGTGTCGCCGGTGCCGGAGGAGTGGCTGACCAGCAGGGCCTCGCCGTCGAAGGGCTCCGCGAAGACGGCCGACCGGCTCTCGCTCGACCGGGACGCCCTCACGAGCGAGAACACCACGGCCGTCTACGCCCGTTACGGCATCGACCTGGCGGGCAGCCCCGAACTGCGGGTCGTGACCTGACCCGACGGCGACGGCCGACGGCCGTCGGGGGCTCCTTGACCGCGAGGTGGCCGGCCTACAGCAGGTGGTCGGCCTTGCCGGCCTTGATGTCGGTGATCAGGGTGCGGAGGGCTTCGCGGGTGTCGGTGAGGTATTCGTCCTCGCGGCCGTTGACGGCTATGTAGCCGTTGCCGTCGGCGTCGGTGCCGAGGCGGAAGCAGGAGCTGCCTTCGCCGCAGAAGGGGGCTTCCCAGGTGATGTCGGGCATCGGGGTTTGGTCTCCTCGGGGTACGGGCCTGAGCGCGCAGGTCATGGAGATGTGTCGCGACTACAGCAGGTGGTCGGCCTTGCCGGCCTTGATGTCGGTGATCAGGGTGCGGAGGGCTTCGCGGGTGTCGGTGAGGTATTCGTCCTCGCGGCCGTTGACGGCTATGTAGCCGTTGCCGTCGGCGTCGGTGCCGAGGCGGAAGCAGTTACTGCCGTCTTGGCAGAAGGGGGCTTCCCAGGTGATGTCGGGCACGGGGGGACTCTCCTAGAGCTGGGACGCGATGGCGTGTATGAGGTCGAGCGTCTTCTCCGGCGGTAGGGCGATGCGTTGCATCTCGTCCAGTTGCAGCCGGTACTTGCACAACTGCGCCTCTGAGTGGATGAATTCCACGACCGTCGCGCGATCCAGCTCGGCCGTGTCCAAGCGGGCGACCTGGCCGCGGGCGTAGAGGATGGACTGGCCCGAGCCGGGAAAGGCGCCGGCGGAGAACGGGATGGCCTGGACCGTGACGTTGTCGCGTTCGGCGGCGGTCATCAGGTGGTTGAGCTGGTCGCGCAGGACCGCGCGCCCGCCCACCTCGGTACGGAGGACACCCTCGTGGACGACGAGTTCGTACGCCGGGGCGTCCTGCCGGTCGATCGCCTCGTGGCGTTGGACGCGGTGGGCGACCCTGGCCTCGTACTCGGCCGGGGGCAACGCCGGGATGGCGGCGTCGAAGAGGGCGCGGGCGTAAGCCTCGGTCTGGAACTGGCCGGGCATGTGGGTCATCGTGCTGACGCGCAAGCCCTGGGCGTGCCACTCCAGTTCGGCGATGTCGAGGAAGGTCGACGGCAGGACGTCCTCGTACGCCTCCCACCAGCCGCGCACGCGGTCGCCGCACATCGCCACCAGCGCGTCGATCAGCGCTTGGTCGGTGCACTCGTAGACGAAGGCGATCCGGCGCACCCGTTCGGGACTCGTCCCGTGCCGACCGGCCTCGGTGCTGGAGATGACGGTCCGCTTCGTGTCCAGCAGGGCGGCCGCCTGCTCGGTGGACAGTCCCGCGTCCTCCCGTAGCTTGCGGAGCTCCGCACCCAGACGCTGCTGGCGTGCTGTCGGGTTGCTTCTCGGCGGCATGGGCTCCCTCCCCTCCGTGGCCCAGTCTGCCTTGCGGTGAGAAGCCCGGTCCAACGGGTCATCGGCGAATAGGTAGCACACGTACCCCCGATGCCCTACCGTAGTAGCGCGCAGCTACGCACAACTACGTCGGAAGCGCACCGCGAGTGACGGCGGCATGCCACCGGCGAACCCTCAAGACGCCACAAGACCCCTTCGACGCAACGGAGTTCGTCATGCCTGAAATCCCCCGCTTACCAGCACTCTGGCGCTTCCCGGCGCGGCCGGAGTCCGTGCGCCGGGCGCGGCACGCCGTCGCGGAGGCGCTCCCTCGTGGGGTGGAGCCCCAACTGGCCGCGGATCTCGGGTTGGTGACCAGTGAGCTGGTCACGAACGCCGTGCGGCACGGGGACCGGTGCGAGGAGGACGCGGTCATCGAGCTGGTGCTGTGGCCCGCCGACGGGCACTACTGGGTGGCGGTGTCCGACGGCGGGCCGGAGAAGCCGGAGTTGGCCGAGGCCGGGCCGGAGAGCGAGGGCGGAAGGGGGCTGGTGCTCATCGACGCGCTCGCGGAGGTCTGGGGAGTCGTGCCGCGCCCGGTGCGCGGGAAGTCGGTGGTCGCCGGGCTCAGCGACGTCAGCCGGTCGAGGCCGGGCGCGGTTCGGACAGGCGGTTGGCCTGGTGGGTGAGCGCGCGGCGCAGGATCGGCGTCAAGGGGCGTTCGACCAGGCGGTAGATGAGGTAGGCGAGCAGCAGCATCGAGCCGATGGCCAGAGCGAGCACGCCGTAGTTCGGTATGCCGGTGTGGGCCTTCAGCTTCTCGATGACGAGCGTGCCCAGGATCTCGTGGACCAGGTAGAAGGGGTACGTCAGGGCGCCCGCCGTGGTCAGCCAGCGCCAGTCGACGTCGGCGACGCGGCGCACGAGCGTCACCGCGGCGATGGCGGCGAAGCCCGCGGCGACCAGGGCGATGACGACGGTCGGCGAGCGGTGGAAGGTGACGGCCACACCGGGCTTGGGGACGAGGCCCAGGACCGCGTAGTGCTGGCCGAGCAGGAAGCCGGTCGCGACGACGCCCCAGGTCAGCAGGTCGTGGCCGAAGCGGCGCAGCAGGTAGAGGCCGATGCCGCCGATGAAGAAGGGCGCGTACTCGGGCATCAGGGCCAGCTTGAGGAACTCCTGGCCGGAGGAGTCCGCGTACAGGGCGCCGATCGTCCACAGGGCGCAGAAGGCCAGGACGCGCTTGCGGGTGGCGCCGCGCCACAGGACGGTGACGGCGAAGAGCACGTAGAAGCGCATCTCGGCCCACAGCGTCCAGGAGACGCCCAGGACGCGCTCGGAGCCCGCCGGGGTCTGGAGCATCGTGAAGTTGGTGAGCAGGTCGGTGCGCGAGACGGTCTTGTAGCCGAGGACGAACAGGACGACGGTCACCAGGATCAGCGCCGCCCAGTAGGCCGGGTACAGGCGGCTGATCCGGGAGATCGCGAACGCCTTGACGCTGCGGCCCCAGCCGCTCATGCAGATCACGAAGCCGCTGATGATGAAGAAGAACTGCACGCCCAGCGGCCCGTACGCGGCGGCGTGCGACAGGTGCGGGAAGATCTCCAGCGGCTGTCCGCGCCAGGCTCCGCTGCCCCGGAAGGCCAGGTGGTAGATCGCCACCATGAGCGCGGCCACCAGCCGCAGCCCGTCAAGCGCCCGCAACCGGCCCTTCCCGCCGCCACGCGGTGCCGGTGCGGCGGACGCCGCCGGTACGTGGCCGGGCGACGTCGGGTCGCCGGGCGCGGTCGGGTCGCCGGGCGATGTCGGATCGTCCGTGGGTGCGGGGAGTTTCAGGCTCATCCCAGTGCTGCCTTTTCGCCGGCGTGAGTGTCAGGGCGCGCGGTCGGCCGTACGATCGCCCGTCACGTAGGCGTTCAGGCTAGGTGGAGGCACCGGCCCCACGGGGCGTTGGAGCGGGCCCAACCGCTCTGTGCGACCAGTGTTTTCCTCCGTTTCACGGCCGGTTCACACGACCGTGACGGATTCGCGTCCGCGGCCGACCCCGCCCCCCGCCGGGCGGTCACCCGATCGACGGGCTCGTCGCCTCGTACAGCTCGAACCAGATGGACTTGCCGTCGCCGCGCGGGTCGACGCCCCAGGCGTCGGCGAGCTCCTCGATGAGCATCAGGCCGCGGCCGGAGGAGGCCATCTCGCCGGGGGAGCGGCGGTGCGGCATGTCGTCGGAGCGGTCGCCGACCTCGACGTGGAGGCGGCGGGTGCCGGGCATGCCGGTGACCATGGCGGTCAGTACGGCGTCCTCGTCGGTGTGCACCAGCACGTTGGTGACCAGTTCGGAGACGAGCAGGACGGCGGACTCGACCTGGTCGGCCGAGGTCCAGTCGTGCAGCAGGGCACGGATGTCGTCGCGCGTGGCGCGGATGCGGCCCGGGTCGGTCTGCGAGACGGTCAGCACCGCGCGGCGGACCGGGACCGCGCAGGTCGGGCCGTCGGGGTCGCGGCGCAGCAGGACCAGCGCGATGTCGTCCTCGCGGCGGTCGGCCAGCGGCCCGGTGGTGTGGTGGGAGGCGGGCCCGTGCACCGCGCGGATCAGGGAGTCGGCCAGCTCCTCCAGATCGCCCGCGGGCCCGGCCTCCAGCACATCGCGCAGCCGCTGCCAGCCGGTCTCCAGGTCGTGGCCGCCGGTCTCGATCAGGCCGTCGGTGCACAGCAGCAGCACCTCGCCGGGCTCCAGGACCAGCCGGGTCGTCGGGTAGTCGGTGTCCGGCTCGATGCCCAGCGGCAGGCCGCCCGCCGTACGCCGGACGATCGTCGTACCGTCGCCGAGCCGGATCGCGGGCTCCGGGTGCCCGGCGCGCACCACGTCGAGCGTGCCGGTCAGCGGGTCGGCCTCCAGATAGAGGCAGGTCGCGAAGCGTACGTCGGCGGACTCGTCGGCGCTCAGCCCCTCGTGCAGGCCGTCGCGCAGCCCGTCCGCCGGCCCGTCGGGGAGCCCGTCGTGCAGCCCGGCCAGAAAGCGGGAGGTGCGCGAGAGCACCGCGTCCGGGTGGTGGCCCTCGGCCGCGTAGGCGCGCAGCGCGATCCGCAGCTGGCCCATGATCCCCGCGGCCCGTACGTCGTGGCCCTGGACGTCGCCGATGACGATCGCGGTACGGCCCGACGGCAGCCCGATCACGTCGTACCAGTCGCCGCCGACCTGGAGGCCGCCGCCGGTCGGCACGTACCGGGCGGCCACCGCCATGCCCTCGATGCCGGGCCTGCGCGCGGGCAGCATCGTGCGCTGGAGGCCGTCGGTCAGGGCGCGCTCCGACTCGTGCAGATGCGCGCGGGACAGCGCCTGCGCGAGCATCCGGGCCACGGTGGTGAGCACCGAGCGCTCGTCGGGCGTGAAGGCCACCGGGTCGCGGAAGGCCGCCATCCAGGCGCCGATCGTGGACCCGGCCACGACCAGCGGGAGATACGCCCAGGAGGAGCGGCCGAACGGTTTCACCAGCGGCCAGGTGACCGGGAAGCGGTCCTCGTACGCGGCCGGCGACGGCAGATAGACCGCCTGGCCGGTACGGACCACCAGCGCGGCCGGGTAGTCGGTGTCCAGCGGCATGTCGAGGAAGGGGTCCTCGGTGCCCGCCGCCTGCCCGTGGTGCCCGATCACCGACAGCCGGTCGCCGTCCGTGCCGAAGACGGCGAGGCCGTCGGGCGAGAAACCCGGCATCGACAAGGTGGCCGCCACCCGCAGCACCTCGGCGGTGGAGTCGGCCTCGGCCAGCGCGCGCCCCGCGTCCAGCAGGAACGCCTCCCTGGCCCGCCGCCAGCCGCCGCCCGCCTGCGCAGCCGCCCGTGAGGGCCCGCCGCGCACCTCGTGCAGCGTGCCCGCCATCACCGTGCCCTGCGGGCGCACCCTGGCCCGTACCGTCCGCAGGGTCGCGCCGTCGTCGCCCACCACCCGCACCAGCGCCTCGGCGACCGTGCCCTCCGAGTAGGCCAGCGAGACCGCGCCGGCCAGCGACACGTAATCGGCGGCGTGCAGGCACGCCCGAACGGCGGACGTCCGGTGCTCGGCCGGGCCGCCGGACAGCCCGAGCAGGCGCGCGGCGCGGGCGTCGACCGTCACGGTGCCGGTGGCCTCGTGCCACTGCCACAGCCCGGTACCGACTGCGGCCAGGACGTCCTCGGTGCGCATTGTGACAGTTTATGAGAATTGGGGCGTTATGGCCCAGTAGGGCGGCCTTCGTGGCCTTACGCCCCACCGAATCCGGAGTGAGGCCGGTGTGCGGGCGCCGGTAAGCTGTGCTGGGCCGCTGGCCCGGCCACCCACCCAACATCCAGCGTCGAGGACGAATGATGCACCGGTACCGGTCCCACACCTGCGGCGAGCTGCGCGCCACCGACGTCGACACCGACGTCCGCCTGTCCGGCTGGCTGCACAATCGCCGCGACCTGGGCGGCATCCTCTTCGTCGACCTGCGTGACCACTACGGCTTCACCCAGCTCGTCGTCCGCCCCGGCTCCCCGGTGTACGACCAGCTCAGCGGCCAGTCCAAGGAGTCCGTCGTCCGCGTCGACGGCCGCGTCCTGGCCCGCTCCGCGGAGAACGTCAACCCGGAGCTGCCGACCGGCGAGGTCGAGGTCGACGTGACCGCCCTGGAGGTGCTGGGCGCGGCCGACCCGCTGCCCTTCCCGGTCTTCCCCGAGGACAACGCGAACGAGGAGATGCGGCTCACCAACCGCTTCCTCGACCTGCGCCGCCAGCGCATGCACCGCAACATCATGCTGCGCACCCAGGTCATCTCCTTCCTGCGCCGCGAGATGACCGCGCTCGGCTTCAACGAGATGGCCACCCCGATCCTGTCGGCCACCTCCCCCGAGGGCGCCCGCGACTTCCTGGTGCCCTCTCGCGTGCACGCCGGGAAGTTCTACGCGCTGCCGCAGGCCCCGCAGCAGTTCAAGCAGCTCCTGATGATCTCCGGCTTCGACCGCTACTTCCAGATCGCGCCCTGCTTCCGCGACGAGGACTCGCGCGCCGACCGCTCGCCCGGCGAGTTCTACCAGCTCGACGTCGAGATGAGCTTCGTCGAGCAGGAGGACGTCTTCGGCGTCATCGAGAAGGTCATGACCGACCTCTTCACCGAGCTGGGCGGCGGACGCACGGTCACCTCGCCGTTCCCCCGCATCCCCTTCCGCGAGTCGATGCTCAAGTACGGCAACGACAAGCCGGACCTGCGCACCACGCTCGAACTGGTCGACGTCTCCGACGTGTTCGCCGGGAGCGGCTTCAAGGCGTTCGCCGGCAAGCACGTACGCGCGCTCGCCGTGCCCGACACCGCCGAGCAGCCGCGCAAGTTCTTCGACCAGCTCGGCGAGTACGCGGTCTCGCTCGGCGCCAAGGGTCTGGCCTGGGTCCGGGTCGGCGACGGCAACGCGTTGACCGGCCCGATCGCCAAATTCCTCACCCCCGAGGACGTCACCGCGCTGCTCGCCGCCGTCGGCGCGAAGCCCGGCACCGCGATCTTCTTCGGCGCCGGTGAGTTCGACGAGGTCTCCAAGATCATGGGCCCGGTCCGGGTCGAGGCCGCCAAGCGCACCGGCCAGTTCGAGGAGAACGTCTTCCGCTTCTGCTGGATCGTCGACTTCCCGATGTTCGAGCGCAACGAGGACACCGGGGCCGTGGAGTTCTCGCACAACCCCTTCTCCATGCCGCAGGGCGGCCTCGAAGCCCTCAACACCAAGGACCCGCTGGACATCCTGGCCTGGCAGTACGACATCGTCTGCAACGGCATCGAGCTGTCCTCCGGAGCCATCCGTAACCACGAACCCGCCGTCATGTACCGCGCGTTCGAGATCGCGGGCTACACCCGCGAGACGGTGGAGGCCGAGTTCGGCGGCATGCTCCGCGCCTTCCACTTCGGCGCGCCGCCGCACGGTGGCATCGCGCCGGGCGTCGACCGTATGGTCATGCTCCTCGCCGATGAGCCCAACATCCGCGAGACGATCGCGTTTCCGCTCAACCAGAACGCCCAGGACCTGCTCATGGGCGCGCCCTCCGAGGTCGAGGAGGCGCGGCTGCGCGAGCTCCACATCCAGCTCCGCCCTTCGGCAGGGCGCCCTTCCGCGGGGCGCTAGGACGGCGTCTCGGGAGGGGCGAGCCGGGGGGCAACCCCGGAGGCGGGTCACCGCGTTGAAGGGGTGTGGAGAGGAACAACGGTGTCGCACCCCGGTTTCGAGGAGTTCGTGGCGGCCCGCGGCCCCAGACTGCTGCGGGTCGCGTGGCTGCTGACCGGCGACCCGCACCTCGCAGAGGACCTGCTCCAGACGGTGCTGGCCAGGGTGTGGCCGAAGTGGCACCGGATCGCGGGCGACAGCCCGGAGGCGTACGTACGCAAGGCGCTGGTGCACACCCACGCCTCGTGGTGGCGGCGGCGCTGGCGCGGCGAGGTGCCGCACGGCGAGCTGCCCGACCGCCCGCAGCCGGCGGACCCGTACGGGGACGTGGACCTGGAGCAGGCGCTGGCCGCGGCGATACGGGAACTGCCGGTACGCCAGCGCGCGGTGGTCGTGCTGCGCTACTTCGAGGACCTGAGCGTGGCCGACACCGCGGACGTCCTCGGCTGCACGGAGGGCACCGTCAAGAGCCAGGCGTCCAAGGCGCTGCGGGCGCTGCGCGGACGGCTGCCCGAAGCGGTCGACACGGGCGTCGGAGGTGAACACCATGCCGGATGAGCGTTTCGCGGAGGACGAGCTGCGCGACCTGCTGGAGCGCGCGGTGCCCCAACTGCCCGCCCCCGTACAGCGGTTGGAGCGGGTCAAGGAGCGTGCGCTGCGCCGTCGCAGGCGCCGCGCGGTCGGGATGTCCGCCGCCGTCGTGGTGGCGGTCGCGGCGGCCGGGACGGTGCTGCCCGGTCTCGGCGGCGCGGCGAGCGCCCCGGCGCCGCCCGCCGTCGTCACCTCGCTCGCGCCGCCCGCGTCCGGCAGCGGCGGCCCGACGGCGAGCGCTCCGACGGCGACCGGCCCGGTGGACAGCGGCCCGAGCCCGACCCCGAGCCCCGGACAGACGACCCGCGCGACCGAGTCGGCGTCCGCTGCGTCGGCGGCGGTCACGTACCACTTCCCCGAACTGGCCGGTCTCGACCTGCGGTTGCCGCCCGGCTGGACGACGGTCGTCGCGCCCAAGACGGGTGACGTCTTCGCCTCCTCGCAGGCGCTCGGCCTGCCCACCGACGGCTGCGTCAAGCCGCTGGACGGCTTCTGCACCCCGCTGGTCCGCACCCTGACCCGCGGCGGGGCGCTGATGATGCTGACGCTCCGGCACAGCAAGACGACGGTGGACAAGCTCAACGCCGACGGCCGCCCGGTGACCTCGTCCGTCGTCGTCAGCGCCTGCCGGGCGGTCGGCGGCACCGCGCAGACCAAGGCCCTGCTCACCGACGCGTCCGGCTCCGACGTCCTGATCGAGGTCTCGGTGTGCCTGGCCGACGCCACCGACGCGCAGCAGTCCCAGATCAACGACGCGCTGAAGAACGCCGTCTTCTCGTGAAGGCTCCCGTGAAAGGCCCCCGCCACGTCATGCGCACCACCCGCCGCCCCCGCCGTCTCCTGGCCGCCGCCGTCCTGACCGCGCTGGCCGCCGCCCCGCTGATGTCCGGCTGCGTGGCCGGTGGCACGGGCGTGCGGGCGTCGAAGGTCGGCGACGAGGGGCCGCTGAGCACGGTGGTGAGCGGTCCCGCGGGCCGGGCGGGCAGGTCCGCGCCCGAGCCGGTGCGCACGACACCCGCGCCGCCCGCCCAACTGCCGGGCCTGGGGCCGAAGACGCGCTCGCAGATCCCCGCCGACGCGCGGCAGGCCGTCCTGGTCACCGGCGCGGGCCCCGACTCGCCGGACGCGAAGGTCACCTTCTACACCCGCGAGAACACGGCCGGTTGGCGGCCGTCGGGTCCGGTGTGGGCCGCGCACAACGCGCTGCGCGGCTGGACCGACACGCACCGCACCGGCGATCTGCGCTCACCGATCGGCGTCTTCGGCCTCACCGACGCGGGCGGCCACCTCCCCGACCCCGGCACCGAACTCCCCTACGACCACGCGCCGATCGGCTTCAGCGTCTCCGGCACCGGCTTCAGGGGCGAGCCGCTGGCGGGCTCCTTCGACTACGTCATCGCCATCAACTACAACCACCTGCCCGGCACGTCACCGCGCGACTGGACGCGTCCGCTGGGCGCCTCGCGCGGCGGCGGCATCTGGCTGCACGTGGACCACGGCGGCCCGACCCAGGGCTGTGTCTCGCTGCCGCAGCAGGCCATGCGGACGCTGCTGCGCACCCTGGACCCGAAGCTGCACCCGGTGGTGGTGATGGGCGACGGGGCCGCGCTGGCGCGCTGAACGGCCGTACGCACGGCCCCGATCGCGTTCCTCAGGCGGCCGGTGCGTCCGGGTCGCCGCCGAACCGCTCGATGTACGACGCCAGGTCCTCGTCGGAGATCTTCGCGAAGAGCACCGGCGGCACCGTGAAGGGGGTGCCCGCGGGCACCGAGTCCAGCGCGCGGGCCTCGTCGGCGGTGACCCAGCGGGCGTCGTCGGCGGGCAGCGCGAAGGCGGCCCGCATGGCGGCGGCCGAGGCCGGGATGAACGGCTCGGACACCACCGCGTAGAGGTGGATGAGATTCATCGCGGTACGCAGCGTGAGCGCGGCGCCGTCCTGGTCGGTCTTGATCTCCATCCAGGGGGCCTTCTCCTCCAGGTAGGAGTTGCCCGCACTCCACAGCGCCCGCAACGACTGCGCGGCCTTGCGGAATTGCAGCGTCTCCATGTGGCCCTCGTATTCGGCGAGCAGCGCGGCGATCTGCTCGCCGAGCTTCGCCTCGGCGGCGCCGGCCGCCGAACCCGCGGGCACTTCGTCGCCGAATCGCTTGCGCGAGAAGGACAGGACGCGGTTGACGAAATTGCCGAGGGTGTCGGCGAGGTCCTTGTTGACGCCCGCCGCGAACAGCTCCCAGGTGAAGGAGGTGTCGTCGGACTCCGGCGCGTTCGCGATGAGGAAGTAGCGCCAGTAGTCGGCGGGCAGCAACTCGAGGGCGGCGTCGGTGAAGACACCGCGGCGCTGCGAGGTGGAGAACTTGCCGCCGTAGTAGTTCAGCCAGTTGAAAGCCTTGACGTAGTCGACCTTCTTCCACGGTTCACGGGTGCCCAGTTGGGTCGCCGGGAACATCACGGTGTGGAAGGGCACATTGTCCTTGGCCATGAACTCGGTGTAACGGACCGTGTCGTCGGCCTCGTACCACCACGACTTCCAGTCCCGTACTTCACCCTCGGACGCGGCGTCGGCCCACTCCTTGGTGGAACCGATGTACTCGATGGGCGCGTCGAACCAGACGTAGAACACCTTTCCGTCCGCGGCCAGCTCCGGCCAGGTGTCGGCCGGTACGGGAACGCCCCAATCCAGGTCACGGGTGATCGCCCGGTCCTGGAGTCCCTCGGTGAGCCATTTCCGCGCGATGGACGAGGCCAGGGTGGGCCAGTCGGCGCCGTTCGCGTCGATCCACGCCTCGACCTCGCCGGCGAGCTTGGACTGGAGGAGGAACAGGTGCTTGGTCTCGCGGACCTCCAGCGCGCTGCTGCCGCTGATCGCGGAGCGCGCGTCGATGAGGTCGGTCGGGTCGAGCACCCGCGTGCAGTTCTCGCACTGGTCGCCGCGGGCCTTGTCGTACCCGCAGTACGGGCACGTGCCGACGATGTAGCGGTCGGGCAGGAAGCGTTCGTCGGCGAGCGAGTAGACCTGCCGGACGGCCCGCTCCTCGATGAAGCCGTTCTCGTTGAGCCTGCGCGCGAAGTGCTGGGTGATGTCGCGGTTCTCCGCCGAGGAGCTGCGGCCGAAGTGGTCGAAGGACAGCTCGAAGCCGTCGTAGATCGCCTTCTGCGCGAGGTGTGCCTGGCCGCAGAAGACGTCGACCGGCAGGCCCGCCTCCTTGGCGGCCAGCTCGGCGGGGGTGCCGTGCTCGTCGGTGGCGCAGATGTAGAGGACGTCGTGGCCGCGCTGCCGCAGATACCGCGAGTAGACGTCGGCCGGGAGCATGGACCCCACCATGTTGCCCAGATGCTTGATCCCGTTGATATAGGGGAGGGCTGAGGTGATGAGGTGACGCGCCATTGCGGGCTGCTCCCAATTCGTTGCGGGGAGTGAGTAATTCCTCTACGGACGGTCAATATCGTATCGGACGACCGGGGGGCATCCGCCGCCCCTTTTCCGGGTAGCCGGGCTGTGAAGGGCTGTGAACAGCCCTGGGGGGCCGAGCCCTGAAGATCACAGCGAGTGACTGCACGTGCACATGCACGTGCACATGCACGTGCCTGCCCAACGAGTTATGATCTGCCGTACCAGACATGGCACTTATGGGGAGTGGCTGATGCGCCGGACGCACAACGGAATGGCTGCAGAAGACCTACGTGGAGTGGTCTGGCAGAAGAGCCGTCACAGTAATGCCAATGGAACGTGCGTCGAGTTCGCCGCCCTGCCCGACGGCGAGGTCGCCGTACGGAATTCGCGCTTCCCCGAGGGTCCGGCGCTGATATACACACGTGCGGAGATCGAATCGATGATCATCGGCGTGAAAGCCGGTGAATTCGACCACCTGGTCCCGTAATGCGCCGGTTGCGCCGCGACCCGCGTGGAACCGGCGGAACTAACAGGGTCCGCCCGGTGTGAGAAAAAGCGCCCAGACGACCTTTCCCGTGCCGCTCAGCGGGTGCCATCCCCAGTTCTCGCTGAACGAGTCCACCAGATGAAGTCCGCGGCCGGTCTCGGCCACGAAATCAGGGTCCTTGGCGACGGGCGCCACCCCGCTGGGGTCACGCACCGCACACACCACGCGCGAGGTCCAGCGCACCAGGCTCAGCCGTACCGGGGCGCCGGGCGCGCCGATCGGCACCGCGTACCGCAGCGCGTTGGTCACCAGCTCGGACGCGACCAGTTCGACCGAGTCGCGGAGCGTGGACAGATCCCATCGTTGGAGCGTCGCGCGCGTGAAGTGACGTGCCTCACCCACTGACTCCAGGGCGGCGGGCAGCTCACAGGTGGCTCCGTTACCCGAGGCCACGCGCTCAGGCGCGAGCACTCCCTGCCATAACGGCTCCAGCACGGCGACTGCCTCTGCCTTCATACGTGCCCCCGGGGTATCTGCACGTCCACCATGCTCATGGATCAGCACCCTCCGATGCAAGAGCGTCTGCACGTGCATCTGCAAGGAATTGATGCACGTGTCGGTGGAGAGTGACCGAACGGGTACACCGCGCAGTCCGTTAGTGGCAGACTGCTGATGAACCAAGGGCGGAGCGTGACCTATGAGCGCAGGGCAGCCGGGAGGCGGGTCCATCGTGCGACGAATGCTGCTCGGAGCGCAGCTGCGGCGGCTGCGTGAGTCCAAGGGCATCACCCGCGAGCTGGCGGGCTACTCGATCCGGGCCTCCGAATCGAAGATCAGCCGCATGGAGCTGGGAAGAGTCAGTTTCAAGGAGCGTGACGTCGCCGATCTGCTGACCCTCTACGAGGTCACGGACGAAGCCGAGCGGGCGGCCATGCTGGGCCTGGTCCGCGAGGCCAACGCGGCCGGCTGGTGGCACGGATACGGCGAGGTCATGCCGACGTGGTTCCAGACGTACGTGGGCCTGGAGGAGTCGGCCGCGCTGATCCGCACCTTCGAAGTGCAGTTCGTGCACGGCCTGTTGCAGACCGAGGACTACATAAGATCGGTGATCCGGCTTGGTCACCCCGAGGCAGCCGTGCCCTGGGTGGAAAGACGAGTCGGTCTACGCCTGGAGCGGCAAAAGCTTCTCGTCTCCGAGCAGGCGCCCCACTTCGTCGCCGTCATGGACGAGGGCGCGCTGCGCCGTCCGTTCGGCGGCCGGCAGGTGATGATCGACCAGGTGCGGCACATCCTGGAAGCCGCCGAGCGGCCCAACGTCGACGTCCGCATCCTGCCGTTCGCCACGGGCGGGCACGCGGCGGGCGGCGGCGCCTTCACGCTGCTGAGCTTCCCGGAGTCCGATCTGCCGGACCTGGTCTACCTGGAGCAGCTCACCGGGGCGCTCTACATCGACAAGCCCGACGAAGTGGTCGAGTACCAGAAGGCGATGAACGCGCTGAGTGATGTCGCGCTGACGCCCACTGCTTCCCTGGACTGGCTGAACTCCTTCCAGCGCGAACTGTGAGCCGTGCGCCCGGGGCCGACTTCCGCCGATGACGGCGGGAGCCGGCCCTTCGCGTGCGCCCCGGGCCCTTCGCGTGCGCCCGAGCCCTTCGCGTGCGCCCGAGCCCTTCGCGTGCGCGCCGCGCCACGGACAGCCGCGGATGCGGAGCTTCCGCTCCCGATTCCGTCACCCTCCCCGCATTGACGATTACCGAAATGCGCACCACGTACAGTGTCTCGCCGGGCAATTCCCCCGAGGCGAGCCGGTGTGACGCGCGTCATACGAGCGGGATGGTTCAAGTGGTAAACGTTGGGGCTTCGTCGTGTGCGTGCGAGCCACCGGACTGAAGGTGTGGGAATGGGCGTTCGTGGGCGCAAGCGAGAACCCAAGCGCAGTCGCAAGCGCTGGATCATCGCGATATCCGTCGCCTTCGTGGTGCTGCTGGCCGGCGGCGCCGGCGCGATCTACCTGAAGCTCAACGCCAATATCTCGACGTTCGACTCGGCGGGGCTGAGCAAGAACCGGCCCAAGGCCGGGCCCGCGGACGCCAACGGCCACACCGCCGTCAACGTCCTGCTGATCGGCTCCGACACCCGCTCCGGCGCGAACGGCAAGCTCGGCGGCTCCGCCTCCGGCGACATCGGCCGCTCGGACACCACGATCCTGCTGCACGTCTACCCCGACCACAAACACGCGGTGGGCATCTCCGTACCGCGTGACTCGATGGTCGACATACCCCCGTGCCTGCTGCCCGACGGCAAGTGGTCGCCGGACCAGCCCAGGGCGCAGTTCAACTCGGCGTTCTCGATGGGCGACACGGCCAAGGGCAATCCGGCGTGTACGCAGAACACCATCGAGAAGCTGTCCGGGCTGCGCGTGGACCACACCATGGTGGTCGACTTCGAGGGCTTCGCGTCCATGACCTCCGCCGTGCACGGCGTCGAGGTCTGCGTGCCGAACAAGATCTACCAGGGGGACATGAACCCCAACCGCGGCAGCAAGGGCAAGGTCGTCCTCGACGCGGGCATGCAGAACCTCCAGGGCCAGCAGGCGCTGGACTACGTCCGCGTACGGCACGGGGTCGGCGACAACTCCGACGTCGGCCGCATGCTGCGGCAGCAGGCGTTCCTGTCCGCCCTGATCGCCAAGATCAAGGGGCAGGGCATGAACCCGACGACGCTGCTGCCGCTGGCCGACGCCGCCACCAAGTCGCTCACCGTGGACCCGGGGCTCGGCAGCGCCACCAAGCTCATGTCCTTCGGGCTGTCGCTGAAGAACATCGACCTCAAGAACATCCAGTTCATCACCGCGCCGTGGAAGTACGACGGGCCGCGCATCGACCTCGTCCACCCCGACGTGGACGACCTCTTCGCGGAGCTGCGGGCCAACCGGACCCTGGAAGGCGTCGACGCCTCGGGCAAGCCGAAGTCGACGGCCTCCCCGACGCCCGCCGCCACGGTCGACGGCACCGGCGTCTCGGTCGGCGTCTTCAACGGCACCACCGTGGACGGGCTCGGCGGCAAGGCCGCCGACAAGCTCAAGGGCTCCGGCTACACCGTCACCGGGACCTCCACCGCCAAGTCCCAGGACCACGCCACCACCCGTATCGAGTACGGGCCCGCCGACAAGGCGCACGCCACCGAGCTCGCCAAGCTCTTTCCCGGCGCGGAGCTCGCTCCGCTCGACATCTCGGGCATCAATCTCGTCGTCGGCCAGGATTTCGCCTCGGCGGCGAGCAAGCCGAAGCCGTTGCCGACCAATCTCACGCAGCAGGCTCGCGCCGCGGACACCGACCCCTGCAAAAAACTCTCCTACGGCTAGCCCCCCGCCGGGCCCCTCCCGGCCAGGGGCGCTCTTCCAGGGGCCCGGCCCCAGGGCGGTTCCTTTGCGCTGGGTGGCACGCCGATTTTTTGGGGCGCGGCCCCGGGCGGTTCTTCTGCTGGGGCGGCAGCCACGCGTTTTTTGGGGGCGCGGTCCCTGGGCGGTTTCCTTGCGCTGGTCGGCACGCCGATTTTTTAGGGGCGCGGCCCTGGGCGGTTCTTCTGCCGGGGCGGCAGCCACGTGTTTTTTGGGGCGCGGCCCTGGTGCGGTTCTTTTGCCGGGGGGCCAGCCACGTGTTTTTAGGGGCGCGGGGAACTGCGCGCTCAGCCACGGCGGTGGTGCGCCGTGAGAACCGGCCCCAGCGGGGCAGATGCGGTTGTTTTCGGGCTGAAAGCCCGGTGGGGGCTGGTCGCGCAGTTCCCCGCGCCCCTAAAAAGATCGGCCCACCGTCCGGGCCAGGTGCGGGCACGGGGGCCGGGCCCCGGGAAAGATCCGGCCCACTGCCCCGGGCAGGTGCGGGTGCGGGGGCGGCGCCCGGGAAAGATCGGCCCACCGTCCGGGCCACGTGCGGGTGCGGGGGCGGGGCCCGGGAAAGATCGGCTTACCGTCCTGGGTGGGGGCGGGGCCCGGAGGGCTAGTCGGCTACGGCGGCTTGGGCCGTGACACGGTTGATGCGGCCACGGACGAGATATTCACCGGGAACGGCGTTGCGGGCACCGAATTCGGCCCCCCGGGCGGAGCCCATGTAGCGGGAACCGATCTTGGTGGACCAGTGAAGCAGGGCGGCGGGGTCCTCGACGAGCTCGGCGGTGCACTCGAAGAGGACGTAGGAGTAGGGCGGCTCCTGATCGTCCACGCAGAGCGCGAAGCGGGCGTCGCGGCGCAGGGCCTTGCCCTTGAGGGAGTCGCTGCCGGTGTTGAAGACGACGCGGATGTCGGAGGGGTCGGTGTCGTCGAGCAGGAACCAGACGGGCGTGACGTGGGGACCGCCGTCCTTGCGCTGGACGGCGAGCTTCCCCGTGCGGGTACCGGTGGAGGCGAAGGCGCGCCATTCGGCCTCGGTCATGTGCTGCATGGGGTCAGGTTAGGGCCGGGCGGGTCCGGGGGTCAGGCCGCCCCGCCGTGGGCGCGGGCGGCGGCGCCGCGTACCTCCAGGCCGTCGAGGAGGTCGGCGGTGGCCGCGGCGACGGCGGCCACGGCGGCGTCGAAGACCTCCCGGTTGTGCGCGGCGGGCGCACGGAAACCGGAGATCTTGCGGACGTACTGGAGCGCCGCCGCTTCGATGTCGTCCTCGTCCGGATCGGGCGTCATCGGCGGTCGCAGGGTCTTGATGCTTCTGCACATGCCTCCAGTGTCGCGCGGGGGTACGACATCGCGACCCGAACTCGGTCGCGGCGGCCCCTTGGCGTGCGGCCGTCGCAGTGCTTCAATGCTCTCCATTGGTTAGGAACCTTTCCTAACTGCACAGCAGGCCCCCGCAGTTGGCCGTTCCTCCGACGGCCGGAAACGGAGACGCACGTGCACCGATCCCCCCACTCGCACCGCTCGAACCGGCGCCCCAGCCGCCGGATAGCCATGATCGCCGCCGTCGGCGTACTGGCGGGCGGCGGCGCCTCGCTGGCCCTGGCCACGGCGGGCAACGCGGCCACCGCGCCCGGCGCGCACGCCGCCGCCGTCGCGCCCAAGGCGGCGGCAGCCGGTCTCGCCGACCCGCACAAGAAGGAAATCGCGATGGAGCTGGTCTCCAGCGCGGAGAACTCCTCGCTGGACTGGAAGGCCCAGTACAAGTACATCGAGGACATCGGCGACGGCCGCGGCTACACCGCGGGCATCATCGGCTTCTGTTCCGGCACCGGCGACATGCTGGACCTGGTCAAGCACTACAACGACCTCAAGCCCGGCAACGTCCTGGCCAAGTACCTCCCCGCGCTGGAGAGCGTCAACGGCTCCGACTCGCACTCCGGCCTCGGCTCGGCCTTCGTGAGCGCGTGGAAGACCGCCGCCAAGGACACCGTCTTCCAGACCGCGCAGAACGACGAGCGCGACCGCGTCTACTTCAACCCGTCGGTCAACCAGGCCAAGACGGACGGCCTCGGCACCCTCGGCCAGTTCATCTACTACGACGCCATCGTGATGCACGGCCCCGGCGACGACTCCGTCAGCTTCGGCGGCATCCGCAAGACCGCCATGAAGAAGGCCAAGACCCCGGCGCAGGGCGGCAACGAGACCACGTACCTCAACGCCTTCCTCGACGCCCGCAAGGCCGCGATGAAGACCGAGGACGCCCACGACGACACCAGCCGCGTCGACACCGAGCAGCGCGTCTTCCTCAACGCGGGCAACCTCAACCTGGACCCGCCGCTGAAGTGGAAGACGTACGGGGACTCGTACCAGATCCTGACGCTTCCGTAGCGCCCGACGCTTCCCGCCCCCGGCCCGCCGACCCTTGTGTCGGCGGGCCGGGTACGCTCCCGGGGTCGGATGCAGAGATCGGATGTATCGAAGGAGCCGCCGCCCATGCTGCGCTACGGACTGACCCACCCCGCGATCCTCGCCGCGCTCGCCGCCGCGGGCCACGGCTCCCGCGTCCTGATCAGCGACGGCCACTATCCGCACACCACGGGCGCCAACCCGGCCGCCGAGCGCGTCTACCTCAACCTCAGCCCCGACCGGCTGCTGGTCACCGAGGTACTGGACGCCCTGGTCGACGCGGTCCCGATCGAGGCGGCGGCCGTCATGACCCCGCTGCCTGACCGTGACGACACTTCCGAGACGTCCGACACTTCCGAGACGTCCGACACTTCCGACCTTTCCGAGCCGGAGATCTTCGCGGAGTTCCGTGCCGCCCTCCCCGGCCTCACCCTCGACGGCCTCGACCGCTTCGCCTTCTACGACGCGGCCCGCGGCCCCGACACCGCCCTCGTGGTGGCCACCGGCGACCGGCGTACGTACGCCAATCTGCTGCTCACGATCGGAGTGCGGTCGGAGGACCGCTGAGCGGCGGACGGCCTTCGCCCCCTGCCGTCCCGGCCGGGTGGCGGCTTACGCTGGGGCCCACACGCTGTGCACGCTCGACACGGGGGTTCCTTCCGTATGAACTGGCTCTGGTGGGTGATCGCCCTCTTCGCGGTCGGCGGTTTCACCTCGATCGCCGACACCGTCCGCACCGCGCTGCGCACCCGGCACGAGCGCACGATGGAGCGCCTTGAGGCGGACCGCAAGGAGCGCCGCGAGCTGGAGGCGGCGGGGCGCGGCCCCGAGCCGGTCTGCGGCTGCACCCACCACCTGGCCAAGCACGACAAGTCCGGCCGCTGCCACGAGACCGTCGAGGTCCCCACGGCCTGGGACGCGGACAAGAAGCCCACGCACTACGAGCCGGGCACGTGCAACTGCCAGCAGTACGTGGGCCCGCAGCCGCTCACCACGCTCTACGCCCAGGAGATCACCGACCTCTGACGACGCGTCAGCGCGGCTCACGCGTGACGGTCGGCAGCGCGCGGGCCAGGGCGCGGGCGGTGCGCGCGGCGCGGGACTCCGCGCGGGCGACGGCGTCCGGCGCCGGGCCGAGCAGACCCTCCGCGAGGAAGAGGACCAGGCCGTGCGCGGCCGAGGAGACGTCCAGTATCAACTCCACCGCGCGGTCGCCCGAGGTGAGGCGGCGGGCCGTCGGGAGCACGGCGGTCAGCACCTGGTCGCCCGCCGAAGCCAGGCTCGGATAGCGGGACTTGTCGAGTCCCGCGCTGAACGTGATGTCGAACAGGGCCCGTTCCTCCACCGCGAACCGGACGTAGGCGGCGGCGAAGTCCGCCAACTGCTCGACCGGGTCCGCGGATTGACGGACGGCGGCCGAGAACCGGCGGTGCTGCTCGCGGTACCCGCGCTCGGCCAGCGCCGCCAGCAGCGCGTCCCGGTCGGCGAAGTGCTTGTACGGCGCCGCCGCGCTGACCCCCGCCCGCCGGCTGGCCTCCGCGAGCGTGAAGCCGTGCGGCCCGCGCTCGGCGACGAGGCCGAGGGCGGCCCGCTCCAGGGCGTTGCGGAGGTCGCCGTGGTGCTGTCCACTGCGGCGGGCCGGTGCGGTGCGCTCGGCGGGAGGCGTCATATCCGCAGGTTAACACCCGTCACCACAAGGTGAATCACCGTAACCTCAGGCGTTCGCGACCGGCGAGGGGCGCACCATGAACACGTCGACCGCGTCCTCCGTCTCCAGGACGAAGCCCCACCGTTCGTAGAGCCGCCGGGCGGCGCTGCCCTGGAGGACGTTCAGCCGTACGTCCTCGCCGCGCGCGTCGGCGCGGCCCAGCAGCTCCCGCAGCACGGCCGAGCCCAACCCGCGCCCCTGGTAACGGGGTTCCAGATAGAAGTGTTCGAGCAGAGCGCCGCCGGTCTCGGCGGGCCGCAGCGTCACGCACCCGGCGAAGTCCCCCTCGACGGTGACGACCGAGGTGTACCGCGTCGAGAACGAGTCCCGCAGCCGCTGCCGTACCCGGTGCCCGTCGTACCGCCCGAGCCGTTCCAGATCCGCCCGCATCACGACGGCCCGCAGCTCGGCTATGGGCTCCACGTCCCCCGCGACGGCCGCGCGCAGCGCCCACCGCAGGTCAGCGCTCTGTACCGCCCCATTCGTCCGCATCCCCCAAGTATCCGCGAGCGCCCGCGCCGCCTCGCCCCGGCCCCCCTCGCGCCACCGCCCCGGCGGCAGACCGCGGGGCCACCGCCCCGGCAGCAGGGCTCGGGAGAGTCGTCCGCGCCGTCTTCCGCGAGGCGTACGGAGGCGCGGGTCAGGTGCCGGGGGTCCCGACGGGGCTGAGCGCCTGGGTGCCGACGACGCCGAGCAGGGTGAGGCGTTCGGCGTCCTCGGTGCCGGGCTCGGCGGTGTAGACCATGATCCGCAGATCGCTTCCGGCGACGCTGAGGATGTCGCAGTCCAGGGTCAGCGGGCCGACCACCGGGTGGTCGATCGTCTTGCGGGAGGCGTCGTGCCGGGTGACCTCGCCGGATTCCCACAGCTCGGCGAAGCGCGGGCTGCGGGCGCGCAGCTCGGCGACCAGGCGGCGCAGGCGCTGGTCGGCGGGGTAGCGGTTGGCGGTGGCGCGCAACTGGGCGACCTGGGAGATCTCCAGCAGCCGCAGCGACTCGGGGGTGTGGCGGACCCGGGAGCCGGAGCCGAGGAAATTGCGCCAGATCGCGTTGCGCTCGTTGCCCTGCTGCTGCCCCATCAGGGCCACGTACAGGGGGTTGGCCAGCAGCAGCGTCCACGCGGCGTCGCTGACGGCGACCGGCGTCCCGGTCAGCCGGTCGAGCATGCGCTGCACGCTCGGCGTGATGTACGCGGGGACGGTGCCCTGCCCCGGCGGGACGAGTCCGGCGACGTGGAAGAGGTGCTCGCGCTCGGCGGTGGTCAGCCGCAGCGCGCGGCCGAGCGCTTCGACGACCTGCTCGGAGGGGTTGGCCGCGCGGCCCTGTTCGAGCCGGGTGACGTAGTCGACGGAGATCCCGGCGAGCAGGGCCAGCTCCTCGCGGCGCAGCCCGGCCGCCCGCCGGTGGCCCCCGGCGGGCAGCCCGGCCGCCTCGGGGGAGACCCGGTCGCGCCAGCGCCGTACCGTGTGCCCGAACTCCGTGGTCGCCATGGTTCCACTGTGCACCGTGCGGCCCGCGCCGTCCTGGTACCGGCAGTCCCAGGAAGACCGGGCCACTGGCTGCCCCGGCGGGCCTGCCGCACCGTGGACGTATGACAACGACACTGATCACCGGAGCGAACAAGGGCCTCGGCTTCGAGACCGCCCGCCGCCTGCTGGCCGCGGGGCACACCGTCTACGTGGGCAGCCGGGACGCCGACCGCGGGCGGGAGGCCGTCGAGCGGCTGGGCGCGGGCGCGCGGGCGGTCCGGCTCGACGTCACCGACGACGCGTCCGTCGGGGCCGCGGCCGAGGCGATCGCGGCGGACGGCGGCCTCGACGTCCTGGTCAACAACGCGGGCATCGAGAGCAGGACCGCCGACAACGGCGTCGTCGGCGCCGCCGACCTGACCGCCGACGTCATGCGGGAGACGTTCGAGACGAACGTCTTCGGCCTGGTGCGCGTCACCCACGCGTTCCTGCCGCTGCTGCGCCGCTCGGCCGCGCCGGTCGTGGTCAACCTCAGCAGCGGCCTGGCCTCGCTGTCCCGGCTCAGCGCCCCCGGCACCCCCGCCTACGCGTATCCGGGCGTCGCGTACCCGGCGTCGAAGACCACCGTGAACATGATCACCGTGCAGTACGCGAAGGCGTTCCCCGAGATGCGGATCAACGCCGTCGAGCCCGGTTTCACCAAGACCGATCTGAACGGGAACACCGGGGTCCAGACGGTCGAGCAGGGCGCCGAGATCATCGTCCGGATGGCGCAGGTGCCGGCCGACGGCCCGACCGGCGGGTACTTCGACGCCGAGGGGCCGCTGCCCTGGTAGCCGCGGCCCCTGACGGGGCGGCCCCGACGGCCCCTGTACGCCGGGGCCGCGGGTGCCGCCCGCCCCTTGGCTCTCAGCCGAACATGCCCGGCTCGTAGTCCCCCGCGGGCTGCTGAATGATCACGTTCAGCCGGTTGAAGGCGTTGATCAGGGCGATGCCCGTGACGAGGGCGGCCAGCTCCTCCTCGTTGTAGTGCTTGGCGGCGTTCGCCCACACCTCGTCCGCGACGCCCCCGGCCGCGTCGGCGATACGGGTGCCCTGCTCGGCCAGCTCCAGGGCCGCGCGCTCGGCGTCGGTGAAGACCTTGGCCTCGCGCCACGCGGCCACCAGATTGAGCCGCTGCTGCGTCTCCCCGGCCGCCGCCGCGTCCTTGGTGTGCATGTCGGTGCAGAATCCGCAGCCGTTGATCTGGCTGGCGCGCAGCCGTACCAGTTCCTGGGTGGCGAGCGGCACCGTCGAGTCCGCCAGCACTTTGCCGGCCGCGGTGAGGTGCCGCAGCGACTTCGCGGCGAGCGGGCTCTCGAAAAGGTTCAGACGGGCTTCCATGGCGTTACTACTCCTCGGGCTCGTGCGTTTCCGCGCCGCCGCCGCCCTTCCACGACGTCCCCGGCGCACGCACCTCCCTGACGCCCCGCCCCACCCCGATGTGACCGCCCCCCGAAGTGACCCCCGTCTCCCCTCCGGGGGGGCGGGGGCGGGAGGGACGGCGGGGTCTAGCCGCGCGGGCCGCGTTGGAGGGGTGTCACGACCGTGTCGTGGAAGCGGTCGACGGCTTCGTCCACACTGCGGATGAAGCCGGTCTCGGCCGTACCGCGGGTGCTGCCCATGCCCTTGAAGAGGGAGAGGCGGAAGCCGGTGATCGTGGCGCCGTCCCGGGGGAGCAGGTCGGCGGGCTCGGGGCGCAGCCGCTCCAGCGTTCCCCGGGGGCCGGAGCCGCGCCCGTCGACCAGCGTCTCCACGTGCAAGTCGGCGGGAGCGTCGGGAAGTTGGCGTACCAGTCGCTTCGCCCAGGTCAGCGGTGAGCCGGCGGCGGGCGCGGGAACGTCCAGGGACGTACGCAACTTGCTGGTCCGCAGATCGGCGGTGAGACCGAGGACGCCGGGGCTGTCCTCGATCCGCAACTCGGCCTGGAGGCGCCCTTCGCGACACAGTCGGTCGGCGAGCGCGGCTCGGCGCTCCCCGGGGTCGGTGCCGCGCTTGACCCGCTGCACCGGCAGCACCTTCTGGCCCAGTTCACCGCCCAGCCGCAGACAGACCTGACGGATCAGCCGCTCCCAGTTGGCGACCACGTCGACGGCGCGCGGATCGCCCTCGCACAGCGTCTCCTCGTCGATGCCCCGGCGCACCGGCACCCAGGCCGGGCCCATGTTCTGGAAGCCGTGGCAGCCGGAGTTCTCGTGCTGGAGGTAGTACAGCAACTCCTGCAACAGCCAGGCGTGCGCCGCGTTCCCGACGCCCTCGTGCCGGATCAGCATCTGCGCCTGGTGGGTGACCTCCGCCCAGGACAGGTGCCACAGGGCCACCTTGTGCTTGCGGCGGCCGTCGATCTTGACGTCCACGAGCGGACTGCCGTCCAGGGCGACGTCGTTGGAGAGCGTGATCACCGCTTCGTACGCGCGGCGGCCCGCGATGTCCACGTAGTCCTGGACCTGCGCGGTCCGCAGCGGATTTCCGTTGGTCTTCGTCTCGACCAGCGCGGTCCACAGCTTGCCCGCGCGCTCCACCCGGATCAGCCCGTCGGGCCGCTTGGGGCTCTCGCCGCCGTGCGGCAGCGAGACCTCGGTGTACGTCTCCATCCGCCCGGCGGGCGCACCGAACGCCGCCGTCAACCGCCGTCCGAACTCGGGCACTTGGGCCATCACCGAGAGCAGTACGGACGTGGCCCTGGTCTCCCGCTCGCGGTCGCTCTTGAGCGTGCCCGCGGGGAAGAGCCGTGCCATGCGCCAGGAGTCGTTCTCCGCGAGGGACTTGCGGGTGACGGCGGGCAGCGTGACCTTCTTGCGGGCGGTGCGGGGGCGCTTGGGCGGCGGTGCCTGCTCGACCGACGAGGCGGCCGTCGGGACGGCGGCCTGCGGCGCGACCTGCCGGGGGATCGACGCCGAGGTGCCCACCGGGTCCTGAGCGGCCACCGGGTCCTGGGCGGCCACCGGGTCCGGAACGGCCACCCGCGCCGTCTCGTCCGTAGGAGCCGGGGGCTCCGGCGCCGCTTCCAGCGCGCCGCCCGGCTCCTCGTCGGCCGCCGTCTCGTCCGCGTCGTCCACGTCGATGCCGAAGTCCGTTGCCAGGCCCGCGAGTCCCGAGTCGTACCCCTGACCGACGGCCCGGAACTTCCAGCCGCCGTCCCGCCGGTACAGCTCCCCGAAGATCACCGCCCCGATCGGGCCCGCGTCCTCGATCGTGAACCGCAGCAGCCCCTCGCCGTTGCCGTCGGCGAGCGTCAGCCGAAGGTCGTCCAGGTCCCCGAACCGCGCGCCCCCGTACCGGCTCGCCGCCAGCACGATCCGCTGCACATCCCCGGCGGCGGCCGTCAGATCCAGGCTGATCCGGTCCTCGCTGCCGTTCTCCGTCGGGGTCTTGCCGAGCAACTGCACGCTTCCGTCCGCCGCCGCGGGGTTGTTGTAGAAGTAGAAGTCGTCGTCGCTGCGGACCTTGCCGTCGCCGTCCAGCAGCAACACGGACACATCGGCGTCCCCGTCCCCGCTCGCGCTGCTCCACCCCAGGCTGACGATCACCGCCCCGGCGTGCTCGCTCAATGCCGAAAGCCCGACATTGCCGCCCTTGACCATCTCGCGCATACGGCCCCCCACAGGCTGTGACCCAGCGCACAACCGCCGTGCGCTGCCTGCACCTTAGCGCCGCAATGTGCCCGCGCGATCCCATTCGCCCGGCCCTTTGCGCATGTGCCCGGATAAGGGGGCACCTGTGCCCCGGACGGCTGGGCCGGGAGGGCGGTTATGTCGGTGAGGGGGAGGCGGGCGGGCGGGTGGGGAGGAGGGGTTTGCAGGTGGTGTAGGCCCTGGCCGTCTTCGGGTCGGAGGTGTTGAGGTCGCCGAAGCCGAAGCCGCCGCGGCGGGTGGTGGGGGAGCCGGAGGCGTTGGGGGAGGAGGTGGGGAGGGTGACGCCGTGGTCCTTGAGGCAGCTCGTGAACGCCTGGAAGGCGGAGCTGTCGCCGCCGGGGCCGCCGCCGCGCTGGCCGTTGAACTGGGGGCGCAGCGAGGCGCATGCCTCCATGGCCTTCTGGGTGGCCGGGTCGGCGGACTCGCCGCCGAAACCGCCGAAGCCGCCTGAGCCCCCGCCGAATCCGCCGCTCGGGCGGCCCGAGGGGCGGCCGGACGCGCGGTCGGAGGGGCGGCCGGAGAAGGACGGCAGCTTCACGCCGTGCTGGGAGAGGCAGTCGCGGTAGGCCGCCATGTCCTGCGCGCCGCCGGAGGCGCCCTTGGCGGAGGACGACGGCGAGGACGAGGACGACGCCTTCGCGTCGGCGGACGCCGAGCCAGAGGAGCCCGACGACGAGCAGGCGGTGAGCAGCAGCGCGCCCGAGGCGAGGACGGCGACGCACGCGCCCGCCCGCAGCGCGGAGCGGCGCGCGGACTGCCGGGTGATGGTCAGGGTCATGACCGTGGTCTCCTCGGATGCGGGGGCGGGGGGGCGCCGCTCACCCACGCGCACGCGCGGGACACGAGCACCCATGAGTGGCGGCGCATGAGTGAACCGCCGCGAGTTAGGCACAGCCAGGGCGCGAGCTGTGAGTTCCCGGGGAGCCGGGGCGCGCGAATCGGCCGTCGCGACCCGTACGGGCCCGCCGTACGGTCCGGTTGAGACGTAAAGCGACCGCTTCGTGCCGTGGCGGGGCGGCCTCGCGCACGGCGCCGTTCCCAGGAAACTCCCAGCCTTCTCCCAGGCCATCAAAGGCGTCGGCGGCCAGGATGCGCGCCATGAAGGTGCTCCCACGGCGGCGCAGGGCCGTCCTGATCAACTCGGTGCTCGGCGTGGTGGTCCTCGCGGGCGCAGGCGGCGCCTACGCGGCGGTCAACAACGGTGACAGCGGCAACACCCGTGGTACGGGCGCGCGCGTGGTGACGGTGTCCAAGGGCACGGTGCTGGCGACCGTGTCCGGCTCCGGCACGCTCGCCTCGCCCAGTGACGCCGGTGTGGACTTCACCACGGGCGGCACGCTCACCGAGGTCGACGTGAAGCCGGGCGACAAGGTCACCAAGGGCCAGGTGCTGGCGAAGGTCGATCCGACCGACGCCAAGGAGACGTTGCAGCAGGACCAGGCGACGCTGACGGCGGCGCGGGCCAACCTCACCAAGGTCGAGGCGGGCGAGCTGGTCACCTCCGCCACGGGCTCCGGCAGCGGCTCCGGCACGGGCTCCAACACCGGCTCCGGCGGCTCGCGGGACGCCGCCCCGACGCCCACGCCGTCCCCCACCTACACCGTCGACCCGGCCCAACTCGCCCAGGCGCAGGCTCAGTTGACCCAGGCCCAGAACGCCGTGGACGCCGACCAGCGCGCGGTGGACGGCACCACGCTCAAGGCCCCGGTGTCCGGCACGGTCGCCTCGGTCTCGGCCGCCAAGGGCCAGACGGTGTCGGGCACCGGCGGCACCGGCAGCGGCTCGGGCGGCCAGGGCTCGAACTCCAGCAGCTCCAACTCCACGTCGAGCAGCAGCGGTTCCAGCACCCCGTCCGGCTTCGTCGTCCTGACCAATTCCACCGGCATGCAGGTGACGGCGAACTTCTCCGAGGCCGACTCGCTGAAGGTCAAGGCGGGCCAGCCCGCCACCGTCACCCTCAACGCGCAGTCGAGCACGGTGCTCAACGCCAAGGTGCTGTCGGTCAGTTCGCTCCCGGTGAGCAGCGGAAGCGGAAGCGGCGGCGGGAGCGGCAGCGCCGTGCAGTACGCGGCCACGCTCGCCATCACCAGCCCCACCGCGGATCTGCGGACCGGCCTGAGCGCCAGTATCCAGGTGATCACCGGCTCGGCGTCCGGCGCGCTGAACGTGCCGACCGCCGCGGTCTCCGGTACCGGCGCCAACCGTACGGTCACGGTGGTCAACTCCGACGGCAGCACGACCCGTACGTCCGTGACCGTCGGCGTCGAGGGCGACACCGCCGACCAGATCACCAGCGGTCTGAAGGAGGGCCAGCAGGTGCAGATCGCCACGGTCGCGTCCTCCGGCAACGGCGGTTTCCCGAGCGGCGCGTTCCCCGGCGGCCTCGGCGGCGGCGCGAACCGGATCGGCGGCGGCGGTGGCTTCCGTACCGGCGGTGGCGGCGGTGCCGGCGGTGGCCGCGGATGAGGCCCGCCCTGCGGCAGCGCCTCGGCGGCCTGCGGCCCGGCGCCCGTACCGGTGACGCCGAAGAGAGTCCGGGCGCGGAAGAGACCTCGGGCGTCGAGCAGACCTCGGGCGTCGAGCAGATCTCGGGCCGCGAGGAAACCGCGGGTGTCGAGGGGGACGACGACAGCCCCTGGGGCCGCCCGCCGGTCATCGAGGTGCGGTCGCTGCTGAAGACGTACGGGCACGGCGACGCCGCCGTGCGCGCGCTCGGCGGCGACCCCGACCCCGTCACCGGCGTCTCGCCCGGCGTGAATCTGCTGGTCGAACAGGGCGACATGGTGGCCGTGATGGGCAGTTCCGGGTCCGGCAAGTCGACCCTGATGAACATCCTCGGCTGCCTCGACATCCCCACCGAGGGCCGCTATCTGCTCGACGGCATCGACGTCGGCGGCCTGGACGAGCACCAGCTCTCGCTCGTCCGCAACCGTAAGATCGGCTTCGTCTTCCAGTCGTTCAACCTCGTGCCGCGCACCCCCGCGCTCGCGCAGGTCGAACTCCCCCTGGCCTACGCGGGTGTGCGGTCCGCCGAGCGCAGGAGGCGCGCGCTGGCGGCGCTCGCGCTGGTCGGCCTCGCCGACCGCGTCGACCACCGGCCGAACGAACTCTCCGGCGGCCAGCAGCAACGCGTCGCCGTGGCAAGGGCGTTGGTCACCGCACCGGCCATGCTGCTCGCCGACGAGCCGACCGGAAACCTGGACAGCCACAGCACCGAGGAAGTACTCGCCATCGTCGACCGGCTCAACGCCTCCGGGCGCACCGTCGTACTGATCACGCACGAGGACGAGGTCGCCCGGCACGCCAAGCGGGTGATCACGCTGGTCGACGGCCAGGTGGTCGAGGACCGGCGCCAGGCACCGGCCGACGGCCCGCCGCCCGCGCTGCGCGACCCGGCGTCCTTCGCCGCGCACCACCCGCAGGACCCGGTAACCGCCGGCCGGCGTCAGGCCCTCACCGGAAGCCGCCACGGCAACGGCGATACAGGCAACGGCAGTACGGGCATTGGCGGTACGGGCAGCGGCGGTACGGGCAACGGCGGTACGGGCGTAGGCAATACGGGCAACGGCTTCGGAAGGGGGGGCACGGCGTGAACCCCTTCGAGACCCTCCGCTTCGCCTTCGGCGGCCTCGCCGCCAACAAGGTCCGCTCCGGACTGACCATGCTCGGCGTCCTGATCGGCGTCGCCGCCGTCATCATCCTGCTCGCGGTCGGCAACGGCTCCTCGCAGTCCGTCAAGGACTCCATCGAGAAGCTGGGCACCAACTCGCTGACCATCTCCTCCGGCGCCGGATTCGGCGGCGGTTCGTCCTCGTCGGCGACCACCGTCAAGCCGCTGACCGTGGACGACGCGCGGGCGCTCGCCGACCCGACGGCCGCGCCCAGCATCGAGTCCGTCGCCCCCGAGGTGACCACGTCTTCGCAGACCGCGCTGTACGAGGGCACCTCGCACGACGTCGCGCAGGTCGTCGGCACCTACCCCGCGTACTTCAAGGCGTCCAACAGCAAGGTCGCCAAGGGCGACTACTTCAGCGCCGACGACGTCCTCAACTCCCGCAAGGTGGCGGTGATCGGCTCGACCACGGCCACCGACCTGTTCGGCACGGCCGACCCGGTCGGCAAGAAGGTGGTGCTCGGCGGGACGCCGTTCACGGTCGTCGGCGTGCTGGAGACCAAGGGCGGCACCGGCTTCCAGGACCCGGACGACATCCTGGTCGCGCCGCTGCCGACCGTGCAGAACGCCTTCACCGGCTTCGGCTCGGTCAACCAGATCCTGGTGGAGGCCACGTCGGCCGACGCGACGACCCCGGCGCAGAACGAGATCACCACGATCCTGATGGGCACGCACGGCATCAAGGACGCCAACGCGCTGGACTTCCGGGTCAGCAGCCAGCAGTCGCTGCTCAGCACCCAGTCCGACACCAACAGGACGTTCACGGTGCTGCTCGGCGCGGTCGCGGCGATCTCGCTGCTGGTCGGCGGGATCGGCATCACCAACATCATGCTGGTGACGGTCACCGAGCGGACCCGCGAGATCGGCATCCGCAAGGCGATCGGCGCGCCCAAGGGCGTCATCCTCGGGCAGTTCCTCGCCGAGTCGACCCTGCTGTCGCTGGTCGGCGGCGGGCTCGGGGTGGTGGCGGGACTGATCGGCTCGCGCTTCACGATCGTCGGCATCAAACCGGTGATCATCCCGGAGTCCGTGTGGGGCGCCTTCGCCATCGCGGTCGCCATCGGCCTGTTCTTCGGCAGCTACCCCGCCAATCGGGCCGCCGCCCTGCGCCCGATCGAGGCCCTGCGCCATGAGTAGGCCGTCCACCACCACACCGCACGACGTACGAGGGACGAGGGAGAACCGGACATGGCGCGACGCCGCACCGAACTCGTGAAGGCCGACGCCGACACGGAGCTGCTGCCGCTCACCGACACGTTCGGCGAGGTGGAGATCGTCGAGCGGCCCGGCGAGGCGGTGCTCACCGAACGGCCGGAGGACGTCCTGTCCGAGCCGCCGGACGCCCGTGACATCTCGGCCGAGCTGGCCGCCCCGCCGCGCCGCAAACTGCCCTGGCTGACGCTGCTGCTGTCCGCGGGCGTCGTCGCCGCGGCGGCCTTCGCGGGCGGCGCGCTGGTGGAGAAGAACCACCTCAACGGCCGCTCGTCCGGCGGCGGTTCGGCTGCGGCCCGCGACTTCGCCTCGGCCTTCGCGGGCGCCAACGGCCGTACGGGCACGGGCACGGGCTCGGGTACGGGTACGGGCACGGGCTCCGGTACGGCGCCGGGCGCGGCTCCCGGCGCGGGCGGCGGCACAGGCACCGGCGGCACAGGCACCGGCGGCACAGGCACCGGCGTCACCGTCGGCACCGTCAAGCTGGTGGACGGCGACACCATCTACGTCACCGACGCCCAGGGCGGCATCGTCAAGGTCACCACCGGCGGCTCCACGAAGGTCACCGTCACCAAGGACGGCAAGACCTCGGACCTCCAGCCCGGCCAGAGCGTGACCGTACGCGGCAGCGCGAACTCCTCAGGCGACATCGCCGCCACCACCGTCACCGAGGGCGCGGCCACCGCGGGCGGCTTCGGCGGCGGCTTCGGAGGCTTCGGCGGCCGTGGCGGCGCCGGAGGTGCCGGAGGTGCCGGAGGCGCGGGCGGCGGTACGGGTACGGCGGGCGGCTCGGGCGGCTCGGGCGGCGGTACGGGCAACTGACCCCGCCTTCACAGGACGGGAGCGTACGGTGCGAAACCGCACCGTACGACGGGGGCCAGGAGGACTCCATGGACACGACGCCCGAGGCCAGCCTGCTGGTCGTCGACGACGAGCCCAACATCAGGGAACTGCTCTCCGCGTCCCTGCGCTTCGTCGGCTTCAAGGTGGTCTCCGCCGCCTCGGGCGCCGACGCGCTGGCCGCCGTCGCCCGTGAGCGCCCCGACCTGGTCGTCCTCGACGTGATGCTGCCCGACATGACCGGTTTCGCGGTCGTCCGGCACCTGCGCGAGGAGTCGGGGCCGCACGCGCGCCCCGGCAGCGGCGCCGCCGACCGGCTCCCCGTGCTGTTCCTGACCGCCAAGGACGGCGTGGACGACAAGATCAGCGGCCTGACGGCGGGCGGCGACGACTACGTCACCAAGCCGTTCAGCCTGGAGGAGCTGATCGCCCGCATCCGCGCGATCCTGCGCCGCACCGGCGGCCCCACCGACGAGGGGCGGCTGGTCGCGGGCGACCTGGAGCTGGACCCGGTCGGCCACCAGGTGCTGCGCGCCGGCCGCCCGGTCTCCCTCTCACCCACCGAGTTCAAGCTGCTCGCCTACCTCATGGCCAACGCCGACCGCGTCGTGTCCAAGCTCCAGATCCTCGACCACGTGTGGGCGTACGACTTCGGCGGCGACCTGAGCATCGTCGAGTCGTACATCTCGTACGTGCGCCGCAAGGTCGACTCCGGCGCCGACGGCACGGTCAAGCTGATCCATACGGTGCGCGGCGTCGGGTACGTGCTGCGCCGACCGCAGGGCTGACGCCGTGCGCACCGTGCGCTCCCTCAGCTCCCTCAGGTCCCTCAGCTTCCTCAGGTCCCTCCGCTCGTTGCGGCTCTCCGCGCTCTCGCTGCGCTCCCGGCTGGTGCTGCTCTGCCTGGTCCTCGTCCTGCTCGGCCTCGCCGTCAGCGACACCGTCGTCCTCGGCACGGTCCGCGGCCAGCAGGTGCGGCGCGTCGACCAGCAGCTCCAGCGGTACGGCGAACCGCTCGCGCGCCGGCTCGGCACGGACGGGGTGCCCGCGCCGCGCTACGTACGGCCGGGGCCCGGCGCGCCGCGGCCGTGGCTGCCCAGCCAGTTCGTGGTGGCCTTCGCCGCGGCGGACGGGCGGGTCTCCGACCAGTTCCGGCTGCCGGTCTCGGCCGGGGACCCGCGCCCGCTGTGGCCGACGATGGACGCGGGGTCGCTGCGCGAGCGGCTGGGCAAGCCGTTCGACGTCGCCAGCGACCACGGCGGCGGGCGGTGGCGGGTGCTGATCGAACCGGTCGCCGCGGGCACGGCCGCCCCCTCCGCCGACCTGCCCGCGGGCGTCGTGGTCGCCGCGTCCCTGGACGAGGTGTCCTCCACGGCCTCCCACCTGCGCACCGCGTTCCTGCTGATCGGCGCGGTGGTCGCGGCGCTGCTCGGGGTGGCGGGCTGGTTCGCGGTACGGGCCGGGCTGCGGCCGCTGCGGCAGATCGAGGCCACCGCCGCCGAGATAGCCGCCGGGCGCCCGCTGTCGCACCGTATGCCCGCCGCGTCCCCGCGCACCGAGGCCGGGCGGCTGTCCGCCGCGCTCAACGGGATGCTCGCGCAGATCGAGTCGGCCTTCGCGGCGCGCGCGGAGTCCGAGAAGCAGATGCGCCGGTTCGTCGCCGACGCCAGCCACGAACTGCGCACTCCGCTGGCCGGTATCCGGGGCTTCGCGGAGCTGTACCGGATGGGCGCGCTGCCCGACGAGGCCGACGTGAAGCGGACGATGACGCGGATCGAGAGCGAGGCCGTACGGCTCGGCGGCCTGGTCGAGGATCTGCTGACGCTGGTGCGGATGGACGAGCAGCGGCCCGTGCAGCTCGCCCCGATGGACCTGCGCACCCTGGCCGTGGACGCTCTGCACGACACGACCGCCCTCGATCCGTCCCGGCCGGTCTCCCTCACCGGGCCGGGCGGGTCCGGCTCCGGCCCCGGCCCCGGTCCCGGTCCCGGCCCCGGTCCCGGTCCCGCACCCGTGCTCGGTGACGAGGCCCGGCTGCGGCAGGTCGTCGCCAATCTCGTCGGCAACGCCGTCGCCCATACGCCTCCCGGCACGCCCGTCCGGATCGGCGTCGGCACCGTCGGCGGACACGGGGTCCTCGAAGTCGCCGACGCCGGGCCCGGGCTCGGGCCCGACCAGGCCGCGCGGGTCTTCGAACGCTTCTACCGCGTGGACGCCTCCCGCAGCCGGGGCGCCGGGGGCGGCGCCGGTCTCGGGCTCTCCATCTGTGCCGCGTTCGCTGCCGCTCACGGTGGGTACATCGAGCTCGACACGGCTCCCGGCCAAGGCGCCCTCTTCCGCCTCCGCCTCCCCTCCGCTTCCCCGCCCCCACCGGCCGGTGGCCCGGACACCACCGAACTGCCCCTCCGGGGCGGGCGGTGACCTGCGCGGCCAGCCCCCACCGGCGGGTGGTCCGGCGGCAACCGGTCTGCCCCGCTGGGGCGGGTGGTGAGGTGCGGGAGCGTCGTGGCTGAGCGCGCCCGGGCGGCGGCGGCTGGCGTCGGGCGGCGGTCGGGGCTACCAGGCGAAGGCTTCGGGGGAAGGGCCGGGGCCCGGGAAGATGGCGTCGAGGGCGGCGAGAAGGTCGACGGAGAGGTGGAGATCGAGGGCGCGGAGGGCGCCGTCGAGGTGGGCGGGGGTGCGGGGCCCGATGATGGGCCCGGTCACGGCGGGCCGGGTGAGGAGCCAGGCGAGGGCCACCTCCCCGGGGTCGAGCTCGTGCTCGGCGAGCAGATCCTCGTAGCGCTGAACCTGGTCGCGGACCACCGGATCGGCCAGCCCCCGCGCCGAGCGCCCGGCGTGGGTGCGGGAGCCGCCCCCCTCACGGGACTTGCGGATGGCGCCGCCCAACAGCCCCTGGTGCAGCGGGGACCAGGGCACGACACCGAGCCCGTACGCCTCGGCGGCCGGGAGGACGTCCATCTCGGCGGTGCGCTCGAAGAGGTTGTACAGGCACTGCTCGCTGACGAGCCCGAGCGAACCGCGCCGCGCCGCCGCCTCGTTGGCCTGCGCGATGTGCCAGCCGGCGAAGTTGCTGGAGGCGGCGTAGAGCACCTTGCCCTGCTGGATCAGGACGTCGATCGCCTGCCAGATCTCGTCCCAGGGCGTGGCCCGGTCGATGTGGTGGAACTGGTAGACGTCGATGTGGTCGGTGCCCAGCCGCTTCAGGCTGGCCTCCACCTCGCGGCGGATGTTGAGGGCGCTCAGCCGCTGGTGGTTCGGCCAGGGCTCCTCCTGCCAGGGGTTGCCCTGCGTCATGTTCCCGTACAGCTTGGTGGCCAGCACCACCTTGTCGCGGCGGTCGCCGCCCTGGGCGAACCAGCTTCCGAGGATCTCCTCGGTGCGGCCCTTGCGCTCGTCCACGCCGTAGATGTTCGCCGTGTCGAAGAAGTTGATGCCCGCGTCCAGCGCGGTGTCCATGATCGCGTGGCTGCCGGGCTCGTCGGTCTGCCCGCCGAAGTTCATGGTGCCGAGGACGAGGCGGCTGACTTTGAGGCCGGTGCGGCCGAGCTGGGTGTACTTCATGGCTCCACAGCCAACACCTTGGAGTGCGCTCTATCGCAAGGGGCGGGTCTCAGTGATGGACGAGCCTCGGCCGGTCCGGCGGGACGTTCTCGTCGACCGGGCCCGTACGGGCGTCGGGGCCGGTGTCCGGTTCCGCGTGGCCCGCGCCGTCGGTGGCCGTGTCCCCGGCCACGCGGTCGAAGAAGCGCAGGATCTCGACCGGGAACGGCATCACGAGGGTGCTGTTCTTCTCGGCGGAGACGTCCACCACGGTTTGCAGCAGCCGCAGTTGGAGGGCGCCCGGGGTGTTGGCCATCGTGGCGGCGGCGTCGGTCAGGCGCTGCGACGCCTGGAATTCGCCCTCGGCCGCGATGACACGGGCCCGCCGTTCACGTTCGGCCTCCGCCTGCTTGGACATCGACCGCATCATCGACTCCGGCAGCGCGATGTCCTTGATCTCCACGCGCTCGATCCGCAGGCCCCAGGGCTCCTCGGTCGGCTCGTCCATCACCGTCTTCAGCTCGGCGTTGACGTGGTCGCGGTCCGACAGCAGCGTGTCGAGGTCGGCGCGGCCGATGACCGACCGGAGCGAGGTCTGCGCGATCTGGGAGACGGCGCTGGGGTAGTCGTGCACGTTGACCAGGGCCTTGACCGGGTCCAGGACCCGGAAGTAGACGACGGCGTCGACGGTCACGGTCACGTTGTCGCCGGTGATGGCGCCCTGCGCCGGGACGCCGAGCACCTCGGTCTGGATGGAGACCTTGCGCATCCGGTCGACGATCGGGCGGATCGTCCGCAGGCCCGGCTGCCGCAGGTTCGGCAGCAGACGTCCGAAGCGGAAGACGACGCCCCGCTCGTACTGCTGCACATCGTGCAGGCTCATGGCGAGCAGGATCAGTCCGATCAGGACGACCACCACCAGCACAGTGATCAGAGCAACCATCGATCTCACGACCTTTCGGCGTGGCCGAAGACAGGCGCGCGCCGCACAGGCACGTGCCGCACCGCCACGCTCACCTGCACTTTCAGCCTACTCCGGCAGCCGCTTCCGGGGGCTGTCACCGGTCGCGGGCCGAATCCTCGGCCGACTGTCGGCCGACTCCTCAACGAGCTTGTGGGCCAGGACGTGAGCCGGGTGGTCAGGCCGCCCACGGCGGTACCGGGTCGTGCAGGTGCCGCGCCCGCTCGACGAATTCCACCAGCGCCACGCGCTGCCCCGGGCTCAGCTCCCCCGCGAGCCCCGACTCACGGATGTGCGCCCGCACCAGCAGGTAGTGGCTGTCGAACATCCCCATGCCCGGCAGCGCCCGCAGCAGCGCCTCCACCCGGATGCCCGCCGCGTCCTCGTCGCCCGCCGCCGCCCTGCGCAGCACTCGCGACAGCCCCACCATCCCCTCCGCCGCCACCTCGCTCAGCACCAGGGCCCTGCGGTGACTGGCCTCCCAATCCTCAGGGTCCGTGGTCCCACGGTGACGCGACCCCATGATCGTCATGGCCACCACCTCGCTCCCTTTAGTCCCTTTTATCCCTCTCCCCGGACGAGCGTACGCCCGTCCCCCCGCCCCGCAAACGGCTCACTCCCCGTGACCGCGCCGGGCCCCTGCGTGGGTTTTCCCAAGGCCGGGTCACCGGCGGCGGCCGTCGGTTACTGTGCGCGAATGTCTTACGCGCGGATGGACGGCGGGCGGAGCGCGCGGGGCGGCCCCGCCGGGCAGGGCGGATACGGCGCGTACGGCGGCTATCGGACGGGCCTGCTGTGGCTGGGCGCGGGCGCGGCCTTCGCGGTGCTCGCACTGGGCCTCGCGGTCGCGCTGTTCGGCATGATGGAGTTCGGCGAGCGGTGCGCGCAGGGGATGACGAAGGGCCCCGGCCCGCTGGTGCGCACCCGGAACCAGGCGTTTCCGCCGGCCACCGTCTGCGAGTTCCGCGACGGCGACGTGACCTCCGTCGGCGGCGGCGCGGTGCTCACCGGACTGCTCTGGGCCGCCTTGCTGTTCATGACCGCGTGCGTGTTCCTCGCGCTGCTCGCCGAGTGCTTCGAGCCGCCGCTTCGCGGAGCCTTCGCCAGCGAGCTGGTCGTGCCGATGTCGCGGGACGAGAAGGTCCGCCGTACGGGGGCGGCGTTCTTCGTCACCGGCTCCTTCTTCCTGATGATCTACGCGCTGGCGGGCTGGAAACTGCTGGCCGGGCCGTCCTCCGCGTGCTCGGCGGGCGCCGACTGGGGCAGCGGCCCGCCGCGCACCGTGACGTACAGCTTCTTTCCGCCGCAGGCCACCTGCCAGTACACCAGCGGCATGACCGACCGGATCAACCCCGACTGGCTCGCCTCGCTGACGGCCGAGATGATCGCCCCCGCGCTCCTGGCGGGGCTCGGGTTCTTCCTCGCGTGCCGCCGCAGGAGCGCGGAGCGCCGGACCGGGCGACCGACCGGGCGACCGGCGGACGCCACGAGCGGGGACCGGACACCGGCGACGTAGCATCGCCGCATGGAGCAGCGGATTCTTGGCAGGACGGGCCGGAAGGTGTCCGTCGTCGGGCTCGGGACATGGCAGTTGGGTGCCGACTGGGGCGAGGTGCGCGAGGCGGACGCCTTCGCCGTGCTGGACGCGGCCGTCGCCTCGGGCGTGACCTTCTTCGACACGGCCGACGTGTACGGGGACGGCCGCAGCGAGCAGTTCATCGGGCGGTATCTCAAGGAGCGCCCGGACGCCGGGGTGTTCGTGGCCACCAAGATGGGCCGCAGGGCCGAGCAGGTGCCCGAGAACTACGTACTGGCCAACTTCCTCGCCTGGAACGACCGTTCGCGCGCGAACCTCGGCGTCGACACCCTCGACCTGGTGCAGCTCCACTGCCCGCCCACGGCCGTCTACTCCTCGGACGAGATGTACGACGCCCTGGACACGCTGGTGGCGCGGGGGCGCGTCGCGGCGTACGCGGTGAGCGTCGAGACGTGCGAGCAGGCGCTGACCGCCCTCGCGCGGCCCGGCGTCGCGAGCGTGCAGATCATCCTGAACCCCTTCCGCCTCAAGCCGCTTGAGGCGGTGCTGCCCGCGGCGGCCGAGGCGGGCGTCGGCATCGTCGCGCGGGTGCCGCTGGCCTCGGGGCTGCTCACCGGCAAGTACACCCGCGACACCGTCTTCGCCGCCGACGACCACCGTACGTACAACCGGCACGGCGAGGCGTTCGACCAGGGCGAGACCTTCTCCGGCGTGGACTTCGAGACCGGCCTCGACGCCGCCGCCGAATTCGCCGCGCTCGCGCCCGAGGGCGCCACACCCGCGCAGACCGCGCTGCGCTGGATCATCCAGCAGCCGGGCGTCAGCAGCGTCATCCCCGGCGCGCGCGATGTCGCCCAGGCGCGGGCCAACGCCGCCGCTGCCGCGCTGCCGCCGCTGACCGACGCCACGCTGGACGCGGTGCGCGAGCTGTACGACCGCCGCATCAGGGCGCAGGTGCACGGCCGTTGGTGAGGCACGGCTGAGGCACGGGTGCGCCGCCGGGCGGTTCGTGACCGACGGGTTCCGACCCGCTCGCCGGGCCGCCGCCCGCAGGGCCTACCGTCTTGCGGATGACTGCGAATGCTGCCAATGCTGAATTCCCCGGCGCCAGCGGGCCGTACGCCACCACCGAGGCTGAGCCGCGCGAGGTGGGCCGGGTGCGGACGTCTTACGCGCCGGATCACGACGGTGACCCCGACCCCGGGGAAATCGTCTGGACCTGGGTGCCGTTCGAGGAGAACGACGGGCGCGGCAAGGACCGGCCGGTGCTGGTCGTGGCGCGCGAGGCGGGCGGCACGGTGCTCGCCGTCCAGCTCTCCAGCAAGCGCCACGACAACGACCACGAGTGGGTGCCGATCGGCACCGGGCCCTGGGACCGTGAGGGCCGCGAGTCCTGGGTCGCCGTCGACCGCGTCCTGCGCCTGCACGACCAGGGCATGCGGCGCGAGGCGTGCGCCCTGGACCGGGGCAGGTTCAACCTCGTCGTGAACCGGCTCAAGGAGTTGTACGGCTGGGCGTGAGCCCCCGGTCCCGCATGACGCGTCAGGCTGACGCGTCGGGCAGCCGCGTCCACCTCCGAGGCGGTGGACGCGGCTGCCCGTACGTCGACGCGTACGCCGTACGAATGCCGGCCGCGTCGTACGGTTACGGCTGCTCGTTCGACGGACGGGTGCCGCCGCCGAGCTGGTCGTTCAGCTTGTCCTGGACCTGGTCGACCTGGCCGCTGTACTTGTCGCCGGTCTTCTTGTCGACCATGTCACCGGCCTTTTCGACGCCTTGGTGCGCCTGGTCCTCGTGACCCTTCAGCAGGCCCTTGAGCTTGTCGAGCATGGACATGGCTGCCCTCCTTGGGGGAACGCCTTGCTCTCCCCGTTGCCCTCCCAGCATCGGGGCCCCCGAAGGTTTTCGCATTCCGGACAGGTCCGGACGAGTTCGTACGTTCTCCGGGGACGCCTTCCGGAACGTTTCCGCGGCGTACGGTCCGGTGAACGTATCCGCGTACCGGCGTATTGGCGTGTTGGCTTACTGAAGTACCGGCGTACGGCTCAGGCGGCCTCGGCGGTCGCGCCGTCCAGCGCGGCCAGCAGCCAGTCGTGTGTGCTGCCCGGGGTCGGCTCCGCCGGGCCGAACAGTTCCCCTGCGAGCTGCCAGTAGCGGTCGATCCGGGGGTCCGCGCCGAGCACCCCGCCGAGGCGGCGGCGGAAGGCCGGGGTGTCGCGGCCGCCGCGCGAGCGGGCGTACGCGGCGACGAAGCAGTCCAGCGCCTCGCCCTCCTGCGGTCGCCGCCCGGCCCGCAGGTGCGGGGCGGCGAGCCCGTACGCCTCGATGAGGCCGTCGTACAGGACGGCCGGGCGGTAGCCCTCCTCGGGCCGGTGCGCGGCGGGCTGGGTGGGGTCGCGGCCGTCGCCGGTGCTCGTGCCGGAGGCTTTTCCGGAGATCTTTCCCGCACCGTCGCAGCTCCCCGACACCAGCGCGTGCAGGCGCGCGAAGGCCAGGGCCTGCGCCGGGGTCGGCGCCTCGGGGAGCTGCGGAATCGTCCCGTCGAGGATGGCCGAGACCAGCCGGGCGGGCATCCGCGGCGGCAGCCAGCGCCGCCAGAAGCGGGCCATGGCGGCGGTGCTCGGCGGGCTCGGCAGCGCGCCGACCAGCAGCAGCCGCTCGGCGCGCTCCCCGGGGCCGCAGTCCTGGAGCGCCTGGAGCGCGGCCTCGCGCCAGCGCAGGGCGGCCAGGCCCGCGCCGACCTCGCGCAGTTGCCCGGCGATCAGGCCGTCGAGCACGTCGGCCGCCGCGTCGGCCCCGGCCGCGCTCGCGCGGTCGTCCTCGTCGAGGACCCGGTGGACGTCGGGGACCGCGAGGCCGAGGCCGCGCAGCGAGCGGATCGTGCGGAGCCGGTCGAGCGCGGCGGGACCGTACCTGCGGTGGCCCCCGCTGCTGCGGCGCGCCTCGGGGAGCAGGCCGCGGTCGGAGTAGTAGCGGACGGTCTTGACGGTGACGCCCGCGCGCTCGGCGAGTTCCCCGATGGTCCACAAACGGTCAGGCGGCACGGCTTGAACCTCCCTCAGGGGGAGTTCCTACGGTACCCGCGGCCGGGAAAGCGGCCGTTCCGCAGGGTGACGGAGGAGATCTCATGACGGCGTACGTACTGGTGGCAGGCGCTCACACCGGCGGCTGGATCTGGCAGGAGACCGCGCGGGCGCTGCGGGAAGCGGGCGCGCGGGCGTACCCGGTGACACTCACCGGCATGGGCGACGGCGGCCGTCCGGCGGGGCCCGACACCGATCTGGAGACGCACATCCGGGACGTGCTGGAGGTGATCGACGCGGTGGCCGCCGCCGAGGGGCCGGTGGTGCTCGTCGGGCACGACTACGGCATCCACCCGGTGGTCGGGGCCGCCGACCGCCGCCCGGCGCGTACCGCCCGCGTCGTCCATCTGGACACCGGTATCCCGCAGGACGGCGATCCGCCGCTCGCGCTCTACCGCGACCAGGAGCTGCGGGACCGCGCGCAGGACGGTGACGGGCCGGTCCCGCCGCCGTCCGGCCCGGAGGAGTGGGCACGGCACGGCAGTACGGCCGGGGTCCCGGCGGACGCGCTGGCCCGGCTGACCGACCGCGCCGTACCGCAACCCCGCGCCACCCTCACCCGGCCGCTCCGCCTGACGGGCGCGGTCGCGGCGCTGCCGGTGACAGGCGTCTTCTGTACGGCGAACGGTTCGAGCATCGCGCTGGTCGAGACGCTGGTCGGGCTCGGCGACCCCCGGCTCGCCGTGCTCACCGAACCGCGGGTGACCTTCTTCGACCTCGGCACCGGGCACTGGCCGATGCTGTCCGCTCCGCGCGGGCTGGCGGACATCCTGCTGCGGGCGGTCGCGGGGGAGGGGCGGCGGCTCGCGCCCAGGGGTGAACAGGCCCCCCAGCAGCGGCCGTTCCCCCTCCCCGTCCCCGAACTCCCCCGCGAGCGGCACGGCCGCGTCGACCTCCACCTCCCCCGTGCCGAACACCCGTCCCCCGCCGTCGTGTTCGTCCACGGCGGCCCCGTATCGCCGGACGTCCGCCCGACGCCGCGCGACTGGCCGGCCTTCCTGGGCTACGCCCAACTCCTGGCCTCCCAGGGCGTGGTGGCCGCCACCGTCGACCACCGCTTCCACGACCTCACCGACTTCGACCGCGCGGCCCACGACGTGGCCGAGGCCGTCGCCCTCGTCCGGGCCGACCCCCGCGTGGACCCCGACCGTGTCGCCCTCTGGTTCTTCTCGGCGGGCGGCCTGCTCTGCGCCGACTGGCTCGCGGCCCCGCCGCCGTGGCTGCGCTGCGTCGCCCTGACCTACCCCGTCCTCGCCCCCCTCCCCAACTGGGGCCTGTCCGCCACCCGCTTCCACCCCGCCCCCGCCGCCCTCCCCACCGTCCTCACCCGCGTGGCCCTCGAGGTCCCCGAAATCGCCGCCACGGTCGACCGGTTCATCGCCTCGGCCGCCTCCTCCGGCGCCCCCCTGGAAGTCGTCGAAGCCCCCGAGGCCCACCACGCCTTCGAATCCCGCGACCCCGCCCCCGTCTCCACCCCGCCCCTGCGCGCCGCCGTCTCCGCCGTCCTCGGCCACCTCACGGCGTGAGCGCGGCTCGGAATCCCGGACGCCGGGCGCAGGGCATCGCAGTGGCGGTCGCCGGGACGGCCCTGAGCTGAGCCTATTGACAACGACAACCGTTTTCGTATAGTGGACGTCATGGCACGCAACGAAGTACGTCCCGTGATCAAGCTCCGGTCCACCGCCGGTACCGGATTCACCTACGTCACCCGCAAGAACCGTCGCAACGACCCCGACCGCATGGTGCTGCGCAAGTACGACCCGGCGGCGGGCCGGCACGTGGAGTTCCGCGAGGAGCGCTGAGCGCCGGGAACCGGGGGTGGAAAGGGGCGGGGACCTGTGAGGTCTCCGCCCCTTCGGGGGTTATTCGCCGACGTCTCGCATCCGCAGGTCGGAGAGGGACTCGCGGCGGACGAGGAGACGCGCGGCGCCGTCGGTGGCGGCGATGACCGGGGGACGGCCGACGAGGTTGTAGGCGGACGCCATCGAGAGGTGGTAGGCGCCGGAGACGGGGACGGCGAGGAGGTCGCCGGGGCGGAGGTCGTCGGGGAGGGGGACGTCGGCGGCGAGGATGTCGCCCGCCTCGCAGTAGCGGCCGACGACGGTGACCTCGGCGGCGCGGCGGGAGGACGCACGGCCGATCAGCCGGGGCGCGTAGCGGACGCCGTACAGCGCGGGCCGCGGGTTGTCGCTCATGCCGCCGTCGACGGCGACGAGAGTACGGCCGCCGGCGCGCTTGACGGCCAGCACGCGGTAGAGGGCGACGCCCGCGGGGCCGATGATCGCGCGGCCGGGCTCGACCGTGAGGCGCGGCACGGGGAGCGCGGCGCGGGCGCACGCGGCGGTGAGTTCGGCCCTGACGCGGGCGGCGAGCGCGATGATGTCGAGGGCGGGTTCGCCGGGCCGGTAGGCCACGCCGTGGCCGCCGCCGATGTCGAGTTCCGGCAGCACCACACCGTGCTGGTCACGGATGCGGGCGAGCAGTCCGACGAGCCGGCGTACGGCGGCGACGTACGGCTTGACCTCGGTCACCTGCGAGCCGATGTGGCAGTGCAGGCCGGTCAGTTCGAGCCCCGGCTGGCCGAGGACGCGGTTGACGGCGTGCTGGGCGGAGCCGTCGGTGATCGACAGGCCGAACTTCTGGTCGTCGGTGCCGGTCCGCACCGCGGGGTGGCCGCCCGCGACGACGCCCGGCACCACGCGCAGCAGGACCTTCTGGCGTTCGACGGGCAGCGTCATCGTCGCCAGCCGGGCGATCTCCGCGCCGTTGTCGATCACGATCCGTCCGGCGCCGAGCCGCACCGCCGCCCGCAGGTCCTGCGGGCTCTTGGCGTTGCCGTGCACGATGATCCGCTCCGGCGGGAAGCCGGTCGTGACGGCCAGTTCCAGCTCGCCGGCCGAGCACACATCCAGACCGAGGCCCTCCTCGCGCACCCATCGGGCGACCGCCCCGCACAGGTAGGCCTTCGCCGCGTAGACGACGTCCGCCCCGGGGAAGGCCGCCCGGTACATCCGCGCCCGCGACCGTACTTCGGCCTCGTCCAGGACATAGAGCGGTGTCCCGAAGCGGTCCGCCGCCTCGGCCAGCGACACGCCCCCGACGGTCACATCCCCCTCCGGAGCGGTACGCGCCGAGGCGGGCCAGACGGACAGGTCGTCGTACGGGGCACGCGTACGCCGTCGCGCACCTGGCGGCGGGGTCAGTGAGATCGACATGCGGGGCTCCTTCCTGCGAGTTCCGGGGAGGTCCTACGAGGCCAGCGCGGGGGAGGCGGCCTGCTCGGGCCGCCCGCCGTCCGGGGCGGGGGCAGTGGCATGGACAGGTGCCGGAGCGGTGAGGCGCGGGTCGATCCGCAGCGCGGTGACGCCCAGCGGCGCGGCCAGAGCGCGCAGGGCCGCCTCCGACAGGCGGATCCACGGCTGCCGCGCGCCCAGCGTGCGTACCAGGCGCTCCTCGCTGGTGAAGGCGACCGCCGTGCGGGTGCCGAGGGGGGTACGGAAGAACCTGGTCGTGCGGCAGCACGCGGTGGAGCTGCCGGGTCCCGACCGGACCGGCACGAAGAGCGCTCCGGCCGGGGGACGATCAAGGGGGTCGGGGTCCTCCGACGACTTCTGGGACGTCTGGTACGACATCGCGCGCTCCTTACGTGGCGGCCGGTGGGCCGCGGGCTCGGTCAGGAACGCTATGCCCGCCGGGCGGCCCCTTCGCGGGGCCCTGACGTCGGCTTGACGCCGGGAGCCCGTTCCCCGACGGTCCCCATACGGCGTGGCCGCGAAGGGCCGTAAGCAGCCGCGAGAAACCGTGAAGAGGGGGCGCGGCCGACCCGGCTTCGCCACCGAAGCCGGGGCAGCCGTCGAAGGCGGGTCAGCCCACGTGGACGCGGGGGCGGCGGGAGCGGTCGGGCTCGGCTTCGCGCAGGACCTCGCGGGTGACCGGGGCGACCTCGCCGTGGCCGAAGAGGAAGAAGCGGAGGAAGTTGGTGAAGGGGCTGCCCTCGGTCCACTCGAAGTAGATGTGCGGCTTGGTGCCGGTGGTGTCGCGGACGTGGAGGAGAAGGGCGGCCAGCGCGTTGGGGACGGACGAGCTCTCCAGGGACAGCACGCGGTAACGGCCGTGCAGGACATGGCCGGTGACGCGCAGGGCGGACTCGAACTCGGAGGCGTCGAGGACGGTGACCTCGACGAAGACGAGGTCGTCCTCGGGCGGGATGTCGTTGTCGGCGCGGATCTGGTGCACCTTGTCGCGGTACTCGGCCGCGTCGCGCAGCCCCGGCTCGTTGGCGATGAAGCGAATGCGGCGGCTGGCGATGTCGCGGACGAACCGCGTGGCCATGTCGTCCAACTCCACGCTGGTGACGCGCAGTTCGAAGGCGCGGGCGAGCCGGGACAGCAGCGAGACGAGGATGATCCCGGCGATGAAGCAGGCGCCGATCTTGACGCCGTCGGGCCGCTCCACGACGTTGACGACCGTCGTGTAGAGGAAGACCACCGAGATCACGGCGAAGACGACCGTCCAGCGCCGCTGCCCCGCCTTGCGGGCGGCGATCGTGACGGCCAGCGCGGCCGAGCTCATCAGGACGAGGACGCCGGTCGCGTACGCGCCGCCCTGCTTGTCGACGCTGGCGTCGAAGATCCAGGTGACGAGGAAGGCGACGAGCGTGAAGACCAGCACCATCGGCCGCACCGCGCGCGCCCAGTGCGGGGCCATGCCGTACCGCGGAAGGTAGCGCGGCATCAGGTTGAGCAGGCCCGCCATCGCGGAGGCGCCCGCGAACCAGAGGATGGCGATGGTGGAGAAGTCGTAGACCGTGCCGAAGACCGACCCCAGGTACTCGTGGGCGAGATACGCCAGCGCGCGGCCGTTGGCCTTGCCGCCGGTCTCGAACTCCTTCTTCGGGATCAGCACGGTGGTGATGAAGCTGGTGCAGATCAGGAAGACGCTCATGATCAGCGCGGCCGTCGTGAGCAGCTTCTTCGTGTCGCGAATCCGGCCGACCGGCCGCTCCTCGGTGTCACCGGGGTCGCCCGCGACGTTCGGCATGACGGCGACGCCGGTCTCGAAGCCGGACATGCCGAGCGCGAGCTTGGGGAAGATCAGCAGGGACACGCCGATCATGACGAAGACGTTGCCGCGCTCGGCGGTCAGCGCGTGCGACCAGTCGGTGACGACGTGCCCGGCGGTCGCGACGTGCCAGAAGCCGGCGATGACGACCACCACGTTGAGCGCCAGATAGAGCCCGACCAGGACGACGGCGATCCCGATGGCCTCCAGGAAGCCCTTGAGGAACACCGCGCCCAGCAGCGCGACCAGGACCAGCGTGATCACCATCTGGTGGCTGTGCAGCGCCGTGGCGAAGTGCGGATTCTCCACCAGGTGGGTGGAGGCGTCGGCGGCCGAAAGGGTGATGGTGATCAGGAAGTCGGTGGCGGCGAAGCCCAGCAGCGTCAGGACGAAGAGCTTGCCCTTCCAGAACGACAGCAGCCGCTCCAGCATCGCGATGGAGCCCGCGCCGTGCGGGCTCTCCTCGGCGACCCGCCGGTAGACGGGCAGCGCGCCCGCCAGCGTGACCAGGACCAGTACGACCGTCGCGATCGGCGACAGCAGCCCGGCCGCGAGCGCCGCGATGCCGGGCTGGTAGCCGAGGGTGGAGAAGTAGTCCACGCCGGTCAGGCACATCACCCGCCACCAGCGCTGGCCCTTGTGGGCGGGCGCGGCTTCCCGCTCCGCCGCCCCGCCGCCGCCCGACTGGTGCTTGCCCATGTCGGAGAGACCTTCGAGCAGCCAGGCCCTGAAGCGGCTGCGCGGGGGCGTCGAGGACCGCTCGGGCGGGACGGTCGTGGTCATCCGGAGGGCTCCTGGGGTGCGGCGGATCGGTCGGGCCATCGCGGATGACGGCCCGGCCAGCGTACGCACCCCTGCCCCGCTGACACATGATCGGCCGCCCGGGGTGTTCCGGGCGGCCGACCAGGCATTTCATCGGGACGGTGGGGGCTTTGCCGGGGTCTGTCCCGGCGCGCCGGCCACCGCGGCCCGCGAGTCTTAACGCTTTCTTAGCGGCCCCGCGCGAAACCTGTACGGATCTCCGTATGGACTTCGCGCGAGGCGCTTGTCACGGGGTGTCGCTCATGGCGCGCTTGTCACGAGGTGTCGCTCAGCGCGCGCTTCTCACGGCGCGCTCCTCACCGCGCTCCTCGAAGGGCAGCCGTCACCACGCCGACGGAGCCGGCGGTGCCACGACCGGCGGGCGGTCGTCGCAGGTGATCGTGTTCGGCAGCTCCCACGACGCGAACCACGGCCCGGTCGTACCGCCGCCGGTGTTGCCGCCGAGGTCGGTCAGGGAGAACTCCGAGCCCGCGGGCGTGAAGTTGAAGGAACCGCAGTTGTTGACGCCGACGGCGCCGACGTTGCGCGCGACCACGTTCTCGAAGGACGCGGAGCCCGCCACCCGGCCGCTGACCACCGAGGTACCGGTGCCGTCGACCTTGATGTCCTTGAAGTGGACGTTGGTGACCGAGTACAGGTCCTTCACCGGCCAGTCGGCGACGAGCATGATCGCGTTGTACGTGTTGTCGAGGAAGTTGTCCCCGGTCACCCGGATGTCCGCGTCGATGTTCTTCTCCAGCGCGTAGAACCAGATCGCGCCGAGCCCGATGTTCCAGTTCAGTTCGTACGTGCCCGCCCTGACCGTGGTGTTGTCCGTGATCCACAGGTGGCCGGTGAACGCCTCGGAGCCGAAGCGGGAGCCGACCTGGATGGCGCTGCCCTCGCGGATCGGGTCGGCGATCAGGTTGTTGGAGACGGTGTTGTCCGTGCCGCCGTAGAGCGCGATGCCGTTGGCGAGCACCGGCGTCTGCACGGTGTTGTGGTCGATGGTGTTGCGCGCGTCCTCGGTCTTCTCCGACCACAGCGCGAGCGCGTCGTCACCGGTGTTGCGCAGGAAGTTGTTGGAGACCGTCGAATTCGTCACGCCGGTGTGGAAGTTGATGCCGTCGGCGATCTGGTCGACGATCACGTTGTTGGTGATCCTCAGATTGCTCATCGGCCCGTCGAACCACATGCCGACCTTGGTGTGCTGGATGTACAGGCCGTCGATGGTCGAGTTGCTCAGCGAGCCGCCGATGCCGTTGACCTGGTCGGTGTCGATGCGCTCCCGGACGTCGCCCTGGATCGCGAAGCCGGACAGGTGGACGTTCGAACTCCCGCCCTTCGAGGCGTCCTTGCCGTAGAAGCCGACACCGGTGTGGACGCTTCCGTCGGGCGCCGGGGTGGCGAGGTCGACTTGGTGGCCCTTGATGATCGTGTACCAGCTACCCGCGCCCTCGATCGTCACGTTGTCGACGACGATGTGCCGGTTCACCTGGTACGTGCCCGGCGGGATGTACACCTTCAGGTGCGTGAGCTTCGCGAAGGCGATGGCCTTGTCGATGGCGTTCGCCGAGTCGCGGCGGCCGGTCGGATCGGCGCCGAAGGCGAGAACGTTGGCCGCGATCAGGTCGATCTTCGGCGGCGCGACGAGCTGCGAGTCCAGCAGGTCGATCGTGGTGGTCGCGGCGGTGGCGCCCGCCGGGACCTGGAGCCGCACCTTGTCGCCCGCGCGGTACGTCTTCCCCAGCGACAGCCGCTGCTCGTCGTAGAAGTGGTTGGGGCGGAACGGCTTGGCGAACACCGGTGCGGGCGTGGTGTCCTGGGGCACGCAGGCGCACTCGGTCACCCAGTAGTCGGGGTGCAGGACGTCGGCGCCCGGGTCGTTCGAGAACGGGTACAGGTTGTAGAGCCACGCGTACTGCGAGGTGAGCGTCAGGGCCTTGCGGTCCTTGCCGTTCACCGTCACGTCGAGCGGCGAGGTGATGCCGCCGCCGGTCGGCGCGTCCGGGATGCTGTACCGCACGTTGATCGCGTTGGCGGCACTCGGAAGGGTGAACTCGACGTACTGGCCCGGCTTCAGCGACACCGCCTTGCGGCCCGACGCCTCGGCGGGCAGCGTGTACGCGTCCCGGCCGGGGCCGATGACCGTGCCGTTCGTCGCGGCGTTCTCCGCCTCCTGCTCCGCGAAGCCGACGTTCGCGCCGCGGCCGGCGACGAGCGAGGGGTCGAGCGCGGCCCGCGTCACCACCGGGGCCGTACCGCCGCCTGTTCCGCCCGATCCCGTACCCGCCAGGGCGGTCGTACCACCGGCCATGATGCTGAACCCGACGGCTACCGCGGTCGCCGTCGCGACCACGACCGCGGCTCTTCGCCGCGGTCTGCCCGACCACTCCACCACAGCGCCTGTGCTGCTCCGTGACATCGAAAGCTCGTTTCTGTCGAGACCTGCCGAGAGGGTGAGGTGACATTAGGGCGCGCGCGTCCGGTTCCACAAGGCTCATGCGAAATGATTTCGTAACCCTGCTGTCGAACTACGCCCGTTGGTTGACTTCTTGCAATCACCTGCAACTCCTGTTGCAGGCGTCCCCGCCTCCGCGCCGGAGCGATTGCCAGGAAGCGGCCCCGGCGGGGATACGAACAGGGGGAGAATCGGGGGGACTTCGGCGCCGCGCGGACGCGGAGGCGCGCGGGCGCGCAGGCACGAAGAGCGGTACCCGGGGGAGGCGACGAGGCGTGGGGCGGCGACTTGCTCCGCTGATCGCTCCGTACGAGCACGAGCACGAGCACGAGGACGCGGGGCTGCGGCAGTTGACCGCGCCGGGGCACGACGCGGAAGCCCCCGTCCTGCTCTACTTCACCGGCCACGGCCTCACGGACGACGCCGGACGGCTGCGCCTGGCGACGGTCGACACCCGCCGCGACCAGAGCCCTGCCGGTGGCGCGTCTCCGTCGGCACCTCGCTCAACGCGTCGCCCGCGGTGGCGTACGGCGCCGGGTACGTCGGCGGTATGCGGTGCCCCGCGCCGGAGGGTGGGAACCGGCGCCGGAGGGTGAGAACCGGCGCCGGCCACGACGGTACGGCTACGCCTCGGCGTCCTCGGTGGCCTTGGCCTTCTTCCCGTCGGCCTTCTTCTCAGCGGCCTTCTCCGTGGCGTCGGCCGTGTCGGTCGTGTCGGCCTCTTCGGCCTCCTCGACCTCTTCCACGTCGTCCGTGGCGTCGGCCGCGTCCGGCCTGTCGTCCTCGAAGTACGTGTCCAGCACCGCGTCCAGCTCGGCCGCCCAGGTCTTGAGCAGCGGCTTGGAGGGCGCCTCGACGTCGGTGTCGAACCAGCGGCGGGTCGAGGTGTAGACGGTGACGGAGAAGCGGCGGCCGAAGCGCGGGGTGTCGATCTCGACGGCGCCGATCTCGTCCCAGCCGAAGTCGGCGGTCTCGCCGTCCAGTTTGAAGGTGATGCCGGTGCGGTCGGCGGTGATCGAGCCGCGGCGGTCGGAGACCGAGAACACCGGGCCGGTGTCCCCCTCCGTCGCGTCCTCGTCGTCCGCCGCGCCCGTGTCCTCGGCCACGGCCTCGACGGCGGCTTGGGGCACGGCCTCGGGCGCCGGTTCCGGCTCGGCCTCGGGCGCGGCCGGGGGCGCGTCCTCCGGGGCGTCGTCGTCCACCACGGGCGCGGGCACCTCGGCGGCGGACCGCGCGGGGGGCGTCAGGCCGGGTATGTACGCCGGGTCGACTCCGGCGGGCGGTATCGGCGGGGTGTTCGGACCTGTTTTCTGCTCCACGGCGCGAAGTATGGCCGATGAACCTGTGCCCGCGACAGCCGTAACGGCCCCTGGGACCGGGATACGGGCGCGATCGTGATGCGCGCGCGCCCGGCCGCCCCCGCGCCCGGGCGAGGGGCCGACGACACCCCGACGACACCCCCGTCGGCACCTGGACGACACCCCGTGGGGCGCGCCGGGGCGGGGTGTGACGCGTTTTACCCGGCGAAAATCTGGTTCCGTGGTACCGTTGTTTTCAGTTGCAGTTGTGGTTCCCAAAGACTTACAAGTGCTCCTTCATCGGCATACGTGCTGATAGGTGCACTTTTGTATTTCCGCTGTTCTTTCCTGAACGGGGCAATCATTGCGGCGACACGGGGTCCGTAATCCGCGGGCTTCGATGTACTGCCCCTGAAGGAGATTAATATGGCTTCCGGTACCGTGAAGTGGTTCAACGCTGAAAAGGGCTTCGGCTTCATCGAGCAGGACGGCGGCGGCGCCGACGTCTTCGCCCACTACTCGAACATCGCCGCCCAGGGCTTCCGTGAGCTCCAGGAAGGCCAGAAGGTGACCTTCGACGTCACCCAGGGCCAGAAGGGCCCGCAGGCCGAGAACATCGTTCCCGCCTGACGCGTCTGAATACGCCTGACACGTTCAGCGATATAGCTGGGGCCCGCGCCTTGGGGTGCGGGTCCCGGCTTGTTGCGTTGTACGGATTTCCACCGCGTTCCGCCGTTTTCCACGGCTTCTTCATGGCGCGGAAATGTCGAAGCCACGGGAGGAAATGTCCCGACCGGCTTCGTTTCGCTTTTTATCCGGCTCGTTCTTGCGATTGTCCCCGCCGCCTCACGGCCGCCGGGAAATCCTCGATACGTGTCGCATCGAGGAAGGGTTCCTTTGAACCGCACATCTCGCACGAACGACCGTTTCAGCCGCACCCGAACGGGTGGTTCCTCCCGTACGGGCGGCTCCGGCTCGGGCTCCGGCCGCTCCGGCGGCCAGTCCCGTAGCGGCGGCGGCTCCCGCTCCGGCGGCTACGGACGGCGGCCCTCCGCGCCGCAGGGCGAGTTCGCCCTGCCGGTGACGGTCACCCCGCCGCTGCCCGCCGTCGAGTCCTTCGCCGAACTCGACCTGCCCGACGCCGTGTTGAACGCGCTGACCGTACAGGGCGTCACCGTACCGTTCCCGATCCAGGCCGCCACGCTGCCCAACACCCTCGCGGGACGTGACGTGTTGGGCCGCGGGCGCACCGGCTCCGGCAAGACGCTCGCCTTCGGCCTGGCGATGCTGGCCCGTACCGCGGGGCAGCGCGCCGAGTCCCGGCAGCCGCTCGCGCTGGTCCTGGTCCCGACCAGGGAACTCGCCCAGCAGGTCACCGACGCCCTCACCCCGTACGCCCGCACGCTGCGGCTGCGGCTGGCCACCGTCGTGGGCGGCATGTCCATCGGCCGCCAGGCCAGCGCGCTGCGCGGCGGCGCGGAGATCGTCGTGGCGACGCCCGGACGGCTCAAGGACCTCATCGACCGCGGCGAGTGCCGGCTGGACCGGGTCGCGATCACCGTGCTGGACGAGGCCGACCAGATGGCCGACATGGGCTTCATGCCGCAGGTCACCGAGCTGCTCGACCAGGTGCGGCCCGGCGGCCAGCGGATGCTGTTCTCCGCCACGCTCGACCGCAACATCGACCAGCTCGTGCGGCGCTACCTCTCCGACCCGGTGGTCCACTCCGTCGACCCGTCGGCGGGCACGGTCACCGCGATGGAGCACCACGTGCTGCACGTCCACGACGCCGACAAGTACGCGACCGTCACCGAGATCGCGGCGCGCGACGGCCGGGTGCTGATGTTCCTCGACACCAAGCACGCCGTCGACAAGCTCACCCAGCACCTGCTCAAGAGCGGTGTACGGGCGGCGGCGCTGCACGGCGGCAAGTCGCAGCCGCAGCGCACCCGTACCCTCGCGCAGTTCAAGACCGGGCATGTGACGGTGCTGGTCGCCACCAACGTGGCGGCCCGCGGCATCCACGTCGACAACCTCGACCTCGTCGTGAACGTCGACCCGCCGAGCGACCACAAGGACTATCTGCACCGCGGCGGGCGTACCGCGCGGGCGGGCGAGTCCGGCCGGGTCGTCACGCTCGTGGTGCCCAGCCAGCGCCGTGAGATGACCCGTCTGATGGCCAACGCGGGGATCGCGCCGCAGGTGGCCCAGGTGCGGTCGGGCGAGGCCGAGCTGACCCGGATCACCGGCGCCCAGGCGCCGTCCGGCATCCCGGTCACCATCACCAACCCGGCCGCCGACCGCCCGCAGCGCTCCGGCGCGCCGTCCTCCCGCGCCCGCCGCGGCCGTCCGACGTCGCAGTCCCGCCGCCGCTCGTCCCCGATGCGCGGCGCCGCGTAACCCCTCAGGGGCGCGCGACCAGCACGACCGGCGCCACCAGCACGACTGGCACCACACGTACGACGAGGGCCCGAGCCGTTCGACACGGCTCGGGCCCTCGTGCGTCCTGGCCGCGTTCGTCCTCGCGGCCGTGGTGCGCGCGCGTTCGTCGGCGGCGCGCGGAGGACTACTGCCTGGTGCCCGTGCGGGCGCCCACCGGACCCAGGGGGCCCGGCGGGAGCGGGTCGGGGGCCGGGTAGAGGTAGGCGGGGCGGCCGAGCAGCAGGCGCTGGATGAGGAAGCCGAGGGCCAGGGTGAGGGCGCCCGCCACGGCGTCGGCGAGGAAGTGGTTGCCGGTGGCGAGGATGACGGTGAAGGTGAAGAAGGGGTACAGGAAGCCCAGGACCCTGACCCACGTTCTGCGGGCCAGCGCCGCGACCGTCAGACCGCTCCAGGCCGACCACACGATGTGGACGGACGGCATCGCCGCGTACTGGTTCGACAGCGACGACACGTCGTCGTTGTCCCACGAGCCCCACGTATGGTGCGTGACCACCGTGTCGATGAAGTCCTGGCCCTCCATCAGGCGCGGCGGCGCCAGCGCGAAGAAGGTGAAGCCGATCAGGGCCACGAAGGTCGCCGCGTACAGCGCGGTGCGCGCGCTGCGGTAGCTGGCGGGGTGGCGGGCGTAGAGCCAGATCAGGACGCCGAGGGTCACGATGAAGTGCAGCGTCGCGTAGTAGTAGTTCATGCCGACGATCAGCCAGTCGATCTTGTCGATCGCGTGGTTGATCGTCAGCTCGATGTTCACGTGCAGCTTGCGCTCGGCGTTGAGGATGTCCGTGGCGCGGTGCAGCGCGGCCTCGTGGTGCTCGGGCGCGGCGCGGCGGGTCAGCGAGTACGTCTTGTACAGCACCACGCTGAAGACCAGTTCGACCAGCAGGTGCGGGCGGCCGAGGCGGCGCAGCCGGGCGGGCAGGAGCGGGCCGAGGCGGCGGAATCTGCTCCTGGGGGCCTCGGCGGGCGCGGACCCGGACTCGGGTGCGGCCTCGGGCTCCGGGGCCGCGTCCTTGCGGAGCATGCCGGTGCGGGGCTCGTCGCCACGGGGTCCGTCCGCACGGGGTCCGTCCGTCCGCGCGCCGTCCGTACGGGGCGCGTTGCGCGTCGGGGACGTCATCGGCCGCCCTCCGGCGCGGCTGCGGGCAGGACCCGTCCCGGGTGCCGGGCACCTTGTGCGGGACTCGGGGGATACGCCAGCAGCATGAAGGTTTTCACTCTCGCCGTACGGTCCGGCCGTGGCCGGCGGACTCGGACGAGATTACATCGGACACCGAAGTTTCCGTCGTCCGGGTGGCGCCGAAGTGACGAGTCACCGCCCGCCGCGACGGGGTCCCGTCCCGCTCCTGAGAGGCCGCGGACAGGTGGTCCGTGACATGCCAGGGCCTACGCTCAAGGGCATGTCCCCGCACCACCCCGCGGTTTCCCCGCCGCGACCGCTCAGCAAGTCCGCCGACGCCCGGCTGCTCACCGAGGCCGTCACCCGGCTCCGCCGTGCCCTTCGGGTGTCCGTCGGCGGCGACGACCCGTGGGAGGCGCTGCCCATGGCCCAGGTGGAATTGTTGCAGGTCCTGGGCGAGCACTCGCCCGCCCGCATCGGTGATCTGGCCGTCCGGCGACGGCTCGCCGCCAGCACCGTCAGCGGGCTCATCGGGCCCATGATCGCCGCCGGGCTCGTCGCCCGGCAGACCGATCCCGCCGACCGGCGCGCCTCGGTCGTCACGCTCACCGCTGCCGGGCGGGAGCGGCTCGCCGCGTGGACGCTGGCGCACGAGCGGCGGATGGACGCCGCGCTTGAAGCTTTGCCCGATGCTGACCTTCGGGCGGTGCGCGCGGCCCTTCCCGCCCTCTTTCGGCTCGCCGAATTCCTCGACGGCCCCGCCCCCGCCCGGGACGGCTCGCCCCTGTAGGGCCCCGGGCCCGGTCCGTTCACCGTGCGCGGGCGGGCGCTTTGAGGGCCGCTGGGCTCACCCACCCGCCTGGAGCCGACGCACAGGGGGCCCGGCCCGGAAAAGACCGGGGGACGGGCACGTGGGAACGGGGGCAGCGGCGGGGGCCCTGGAAGGATCAGGGGGTGCCCGCCAGGGCGAACGGTGGGAGAGGCGGCGTGGAGTGGTGAGCGGACCGGTCGAGGGGGAGGCGGAGGGCACGGACGGGGGCTGGTTCGGGGAGGCGGAGGGCACGGACGGGGGCCGGTTCGGGGTGGCGGAGGAGGCGGTCGAGGCCATCGGAAGCACCCTGGACGAGCAGACGACCTGCGCGGAGCTGGTCGGCTTCCTGTGCCGCCGGGTGAGCGACGCGGCGGCCGTGGACCTGCTGCCCGAGGACGTACCGGCGGACCGGCGGCCGGAGGAGCCGGCGCTGACGCGGACGGCGGCGGCGGGCAGGTCGGAGCTGCTGGAGCCGAGGACGCCGCTGAGCGCGCAGTCGCTGTCGGTGCGGGCACTGGACGAGGGGCATCCGATCACGGCGACGGCGGACGCGGACGGGAGTCTGCCGCGTACGGCGGTGTCGATGCCGCTGCTGGCGCACGGACGGCTGTACGGCGCGCTGTTGGCGGTACGGGCGGGCCGGCGGGGGTTCACGGCGGAGGAGACGGCGGCCGTGCACTACGCGGCGCGCCTGGCGGCCGTGCACCTGAGCCACGCGCGGCAGCACACGGCGGCGCACAGCACGGCGCTGAATCTCCAGCGGGCGCTGCTGGCCGAGCCCCGGCGCCCGCACCCGAACCTGGACATCGCGACCCGCTATCTCCCGGCGGGCGGCGGGAGCCTGGTGGGCGGCGACTGGTTCGAGACGGTACGGCTCAGCTTCGGCCGGACGCTGCTGGTGATCGGTGACGTGATGGGCCACGGCCTGGACGCGGCCGTGGACATGAACGCGTACCGCTCGATGCTGCGGTACGTGGCCTCGGCGGATCTGCCGCCGCACCGCGTGCTGCGCCAGCTCGACGCGGCCGTGGCCGAGGACGGCACCCGCCGCCCTGCGACATGTCTGCTGGTCCGGGTCGACCCGGCGCGGGGCAGCGTGGCACTGGTCAGCGCGGGGCACCTGCCGCCGGTGCTGTTCTCGGCGGACGGCGCGGGCAGCCTGCTGCACCTGCCCGTGGGGCCGCCGCTGGGCACGGGCGTCGGCGGCTACGAGCTGACCACCCGTGACATCACCCCCGACCAGACGCTGGTGATGTTCACCGACGGCCTGGTCGAGCGGCGCAAGGAGGACATCGACGTCTCCCTGGCCCGCCTCGCCGATCTGCGGCTCCCGCCGGGCGCCGCGATCCAGGCCGTCCTGGACGAAGTCCTCACCCGGCTGGACGCCACCCGCGCCGAGGACGACGTCGCCGTGCTCGCCGCCCGCCTCCACCCCCGCGCGCGCCGCCTGCCCTCCTGACCCGGTGGCCCCCGGGCCCCGCCGCTGTTACAGAACTGTGGCGGTCCCGCCCTCGGGCGGTCCACAACCGGCCTTAGCTTCCGGGGGTGTTGGGGAAAAAGTGGCTGAAGTTAAGGCGGTTGGGCCGAGGCGCGGCACGCGCGGTACGCGTGACCCGTGCGAAACGCGTGGCCCGTGTGTTGCGGCCGCGCTATCCACGGCCGGGGCGGCGCGGGATACGGCGGTGGGTGCCGTCGCTGCGCCAGGCGTCGCTGCTGGCGCTGTGGGTGCTGGTGACGCTGACCGCCGTGGTGGGAGTGGCGTACGCGCGGACCCGGATACCCACCGACCTCAATGAATTCGCCACGCAGCAGGACAACGTCTACTACTGGGCCGACGGCACCGAGATGGCGCGGGTGGGCCCGGTGGACCGGCAGGCGATGCCGCTGGACCGGATACCCACGAGCGTGCAGTGGGCGGTGCTGGCCGCCGAGAACGCCTCCTTCTACTCCGACCACGGCGTCTCGCCGAAGGGCATCGGCCGGGCCGTCGCCACCATGGTGACCGGCGGCGACACCCAGGGCGGCTCCACCATCACCCAGCAGTACGTGAAGAACGTCTACCTCAACCAGAACCAGACGCTCTCCCGCAAGATCACCGAGATGTTCATCTCGGTGAAGCTGGACCAGAAGATGAGCAAGAGGCAGATCCTCGACGGCTACCTCAACACCGCCTGGTTCGGGCGCGGTACGTACGGCGTGCAGCGCGCCGCGAAGGCGTACTACGGCAAGGACGTCTCCCAGCTCAACGCCGGCGAGGGGGCCTTCCTGGCCACGCTGCTCAAGGGCGCCGCGCTCTACGACCCCGCGATCAGCCCGGCCAACCACCAACGGGCGGTGGCCCGTTGGAAGTGGGTGCTGGACCGGATGGTGAAGACCGGTCAGCTCTCGCGCGCCGAGCGCGCCGCGTACACCGTCTTCCCCGAGCCCAAGGCGCCGCCGAAACCCGTAGGGCTGAGCGGGCAGACCGGCTATCTCGTCGACACCGCGCGGGCGTACGTGTCCGCGCACGGCGACATCTCCGACGCGCGCTTCGACCTGGGCGGCTACCAGATCTACACGACCTTCGAGCGCCCGCGCGTCGACGCCCTGGCCGAGGCCGTGCGGCACGAGACCGCGGGCCTCGCACCGAAGGCGAGGACCGCCGACCGGAACGTCCGCGTCGGCGCCGCGTCCGTCGCCACCGACGGCCGGATCGTCGCGCTCTACGGCGGCCCCGACTACATCGAGCAGGGCTTCGACGACGCCAACATCGCGATCGTGCCGGTCGGTACGGCCTACGCGCCGTTCGTCTACGCGGCCGGACTGCGGGACGGCGCGCTGCTCACCCGCGGCGCGCCGCGTACGCCCGTCACCCCCGACTCGGTCTACGACGGCGACGACAAGGTGCCGATACGGACTCCGGAGGGGCCGTACTGGAGCCGGGACGGCACGATCGTGAAGAGCCGCAACGACGGCGGGAAGTCCTGGGGGCGGATCAGCCTGCGGCAGGCGGTGGCGGACTCCGTCAACGGCCCGATCACCCAACTCGGCATGGACGTCGGCCTGGACCGGGTGCGGAAGGCGTCCGTCGACGCCGGGCTGCTGCCGCGCGGTTTCGGCGAGCAGGTGCCCGCCTTCGCCACCGGCACCGGCGTCACCCCGAGCCCGATCCGGGTCGCGAGCGCGTACGGCACCTTCGCCGCCGCGGGCGCGCACACCGATCCGTACTCCGTGCTCAAGGTCACCCGCGACGGGCAGCGCGTGGACATCGAACAGCCCGCTGTCACGCACCCGTTCACCCCGAAGGTCGCGGGCGAGGTGGACGACGCGCTCAAGGACGCGGTGACCGGCGGGACCGCGCGCCGCGCGGTGAGGGCGGGCGGCGGGCTCGCGGGCAGGACGGATCTGGCGGGCAAGACGGGCACGGCGGCCGGGGACCTGTCGGCCTGGTACGTCGGCTACCCACCGAGGGGGGCGCGGGCCGCGGCGGTGGCGACGTCGGTCGCCGTCTTCCGACTCGACCCGAAGACGCAGGAGTTGCTGCCGCTGACCGGGACCGGCGGGCCGTCGAAGGCCACGAAGGAGTTCGGCAGCACGTATCCCGTCGACATCTGGACGCGGTACGTGGCGGCGGCCGGCTGAGCGGGCCGGGCCCCTCGGCGCGGGGCCCGGCCGCCGGTCCCCTGATCTCTCCGCCAGGACCGGCTACTTGGCGGGAAACGTCGTCCAGTCCGGCGACTCGCTCGGGTCGAGGCCGCGCAATTCGGCCAGCACCGCCGGGTCCTGGACGTCCAGCCAGTCGGACAGCTCCTTGAACGACACGCAGCGCACCCCGTCCCGGTGGCAGACGTCCTTCACCACGTCCTCGACGGCCTGCATGTAGATGCCGCCGTTCCACGTCTCGAAGTGGTTGCCGATGAACAGCGGCGCCCGGTTGCCGTTGTAGACGCGCTCGAAGCCGTTCAGATAGCCCTGCCGGGTCTCGCGCTCCCAGGCCGGGAACTTCGCCGGGTCGCCCTGGGTCTGCTCGCCGCCCGACTGGTTGTAGAGGAAGTTGAAGTCCATCGACAGGACCTGGAAGTCCTTGCCGGGGTAGGGCATCAGCTCCAGCGGGAAGTTCCACACCCCGCCCGACTTGGCGGGCCAGAGCTGGAAGTCGCCGGGCGAACTGGCGTCGTACCGCCAGCCCAGCGCCTTGGCCGCGGGCAGCAGATTCTTCTGCCCCTCCAGGCACGGCGCGCGCCCGCCGACCAGCTCACGGCCGTAGTCGAAGGGCAGCGGCGGGAGGTCGGTGAAGCCGGTGTTCGTCTTCCAGTGCTCCACGAACGAGTACGCCTGGGCGATCTCCTTGCGCCAGTCCGCGGTGCTCCACGTGCCGCCGCCGCCCGCGTCGGGCGCGCAGAAGTGCCCGTTGAAGTGCGTCCCGATCTCGTCCCCGTCCTGCCAGGCCAGCCGCAGTTGCTCCAGCGTCTCCTTGATGTGCGCGTCGGTCGGGAAGTCGATCGCGGACGTCCCGGCCGCGTGCCGGGGCGGGTGGTAGAGCGACCGCTTCGCGTCCGGGACCAGGTAGATACCGGACAGGAAGAACGTCATGTTCGCGTTGTTCTCCTTGGCCAACTCCCGGAAGCGCGAGAACAGATGGTCGTCGTTCTCCAGCGCGCCGTCCCAGGAGAACACCACGAACTGCGGCGGTTTCTCGCCCGGCTTGAGCTTCTCCGGCTTCGGCTGGTGCGGCTGCGGGCCGGTGTACGCGGTGGACCCGTCGCCGATCGGACCCTTCGTCTCGGTGACGGTCGGCGTCGGTGTCGGCGTCCCCGTCGGTGGCCGCGCCGTCCTCGGGCTCGGCGCGCGGCTGGTCGGCGTCGCCCGCGACCGCGCCGCCGCGTCGTCCGCCTTGCCACCGCCGTCCCCGCCTGCGCCTGCGCCTGCGCCTCCGCCGGTCAGCGTCGCGACCAGCGCGACCGCCACTCCCGCGGCGCCCACCGCCGACGCCCCCGCCACCGCCGCCTTCGGCCGCTGCCTGACCCACGACCGCATCGCCGCTAATTTCACCGTCGCCCCTTGCTCCCCACCGGCACCGCACACGTCCGGCGCCAGTATTGACCGCCTTGCTGTGTATGCAGACGCGCGTTCGGGGCGTCCTGTCACAGCCGATACGGCGGAATCGGCGGCGGCGGGGTATGCCGAAGGGCCCGGCGGAGGGTCGCTCCGCCGGGCCCTTCGGGAGATCGGTCAGCGGCGGCCGAAGGAGCGGAGGTAGGACAGGGTCGGGGAGCCGACACCGGTCGCGTTGTCGAAGCCGCGGACCGCGTTGAGCGAGGTGTCCTCGCCGAAGGCGGCGAGGCGCACGGCGAGGGTGCCGTTGACCAGGCCGAAGTCGGCGACGTTGCTCAGCGGGGCCTTGTGGTGGTGGGCGGCGTTCTGGTCCACGACGTCCTTGAACAGCCCGGCGCGGGCGTAGATCGCCGGGTTGGCGAAGCCGATGGCGTGGTGCCTGGCCTGGATGGCGTCGGCCTGGACCGCGGCGAATTCCGGCGCCGAGACGCTGGTGCCGCCGTAGCCGCCCTCGCTGTACGGGGCGCCGTCGGAGATGCCGACGAGGACCGAGGTGTACAGGTCACCGTTCATCGAGACGTCCGGCGTGACGCGCTGGGCCGTACGGCTCTTCGCGCCGGTCATCAGCGTGTGCGACAGCGAGCCGGGCACGACGCCGCGCTGGTACGCGGGCTGTGCGAAGTCCTCGCTGGTGCCGCCGCCGCCGCCGAAGTAGAACGGGGCCGGGGGAGCGGGGGTCCAGCTCTTGCCGTCGGCCGACAGGTTGGAGCGCAGCGTGCCCATGTCGGTCTCGAAGCCGTACGCGCCGCTCTTGTCCTTCAGACCGAGCGCGGTGCCGCCGACCGAGGTCACCCACGGGTCGGAGTCGGGCCAGTTGGCCTGCGCGCGCGAGGTGTCGGGCTGGCAGTTGACGCCGGTCGCGGCGGCCAGCGGGCTGCTGTCGCCGCAGTCGCCCGCGGAGAAGCCGATGGTGATGCCCTCGACGGCGGCCTGCTTGAAGACCTGCTCGTAGGCGGCGATCAGCGACGAGGTGACGTCGGCGTCGTCCGTGGTGTGCATGATCTCGCCCCACGAGTTGGAGACGACATCGGCCAGGTGGTTGTCGACGATGGTGCTGATGGCGCCCAGCAGGTCGTTGTCGTCGCAGGAGTTGGCGCCCACGTAGACGACCTTGGCGTCGGGCGCGAGGCCGTGCGCCATCTCGACGTCCAGCGCCTCTTCCGGCGCCCAGCCCTCGGGGCCGCCGCACAGGTCCTGGTTGGTCCACTGCGACGGGTCGACGACCTCGCTGTACTGGCCGGACCTGAACGCCTTGTCACCGTGCGCGGTCGCGTACTGGTTGGCGTCCGCCAGCATGGTGGAGCTGCCGTACGCGTCCACGATCGCGATCGTCGCGCCCTTGCCGGTCAGTCCCGAGGCGGTGATGCCGTACGCCTTGCGGAGCTGCGAGGGGTAGAACGAGCACTGGTCGAACGGCACGTCGGACGTGGTGTATCCGGCCGGCGCGCCCTTGGCGATCTTCTGGCCCCAGTAGTCGGAGCAGGTCGCGGTGGTCGGCAGTCCGGCGTCGGGCTTGCCGCTCCTGGCCGGGGTCGCGGCGGAGCGGGCCGTGGTGTCGTCGACGCGGTGCGAGTTCGGCTTGGCGACGTTGGCGCCGGGCGTGGTGAAGCCCGTCACGCCGAGGATCGCGGAGGAGACGGACGCGGGGACCACGACGTCACGGGCCGGGGCGTGCCGCAGCGTGCCCGAGACGCGGTACTGGTGGATGCCGGTGCCGAACGCCTTGGTGACCGCCGCGTTGGTGCCCTTGACGGTGATCGCGTGGTCGGAGGTGCTCACGACCTTCAGGCCGGAGTCGGCCGCCCACTTCCGGACCGCGGAGACCTGCGCCTTGGTGGCGCCGAAGCGCGCCTTGTACGCGGCCGGGCTCAGGAACTCGCCGTAGCTCGCGTTGCTCGGGTCGGACACGGCCGTCGCGTACTTCGTCAGGCCCGCGGCGTCCTGGCCCGCCAGGTACACGGTGCCGGTGATCTCGGTGTTCGCCGCGACCGAGCCCTGGTCGGCGGAGGCGGTGGCCCAGTCCGGGTGGCTCTGCGCGATGGTCTTGGCCGCGGGCGCGGGGCCGCTGGCCTGCGAGGGCATGGCGAGGATCAGGGACCCGGACACCATGGCCAGCGAGGCCGCCGCGACCACCGCTGCGCGGGCCCGTGCGACACGGGGTTTTTGTATGTCGTTGATGACGACTCCAACGTGAGGTCAGGAACAGGACAAGGACGAGACCTGGATCGTGGTGCGATAGCTGCGTGTTGCACGCTTTTGACGGGCGACGGCTGTAGTGTGCACGCCACTTCCAGACGCTGGGAATGCCGAACAGCCGTCCTTAGCTGGACCTTTAACCACCGGGCGGGGATTTCGGCGGGCTTAGGTCATATGCCGGGTCTCGGACCGCATAAGGGCTGGCGCGATCACGTCGGACGGCCGGGGTATACGCGCGTCCGGCCCGCGGCCCCGCGGGTCCCGGTGCGGCGCGGGTGCGTTCCGCCGTCCCTGTCATCTGTCAGGAGCGGGCCCGCCGGGCCGTGCCTACGGTGGTGGGTGTCCGGCCGGACCGGTCCGCACGGGGGAGCCCCCGCGCCCGAACTCGGCCGTCTCGCCGGGGCCGAGCCGCAGCAGCCTCGGGCGCCGCCCGGCCGGTTCCTCTCCCCACCGTGCGTCGGATTCCTCGGGCAACTGCACAATCACCGTGTCCACGCCCGACCCCCTTCCCACCCCAAGCGTCACACCTGTTGCGCAGGAGGGGACGCCCTTCGGGAAGAGCCGGTTGCGTGACCACCCCAGGATGACCGAGAAGCGTTCACTCGTTCGGGTGATGCCGGGGTCACGTTCCGTGCCCGTCCCCGAGCCGGCGGGGCGGTCCCCTCAGCCCTCCTCGCGGACGACCACGGCGCTCGCGGGCGGCAGGACGGCGCCCTCGGAAGGAAGGGCGCGGGACGCCAGGAGATCGTGGCCCCGCACGGGGACGCGGACCTCGGCCGGGGAGTGGTTGAGGAGGAAGAGGTACGCGCGGCCGTCGTCGCTGTGGCGGCGGACCGCCTCGACGCCCGCCGGAAGACCGGGGAGTTCGGGCTCCGCGCCGCAGGCCCGTATCAAGCCGCCGATCAGCGCGGTGTACGAGGCGGGGGACAGCCAGGTGGAGGCGTACCAGGCGGTGCCCCGGCCGTGGGCGTGCCGGGTGACGGCGGCCCGGCCGGTCAACGGCCCTTCCGTGTAACCGATTTCGGCCGTCGCGCCCTCCAGCAGCAGCGCCTCGGTCCAGGTGGTGCCGGCGCCGCCGTCGGTCAGGGGGACGGCGGCGCCGGACGGCAGGGGGCGGAACTCCTCGGCGCGCAGGCCGAGCAGTGGCCGCAGCGGGCCCGGCGCCCCGCCGGGCCACGCGCGGTAGTGGGGGTCGACGGCGCCGCTGAAGCACTCGACCAGCAGGGTGCCGCCGCCCTCGACGTAGGCGGTGAGCGCGGCGGCGGACTCCTCGGAGACCAGGTGCAGGCTGGGGGCGAGAACGAGCCGGTACGCGGACAGGTCGGCGGACGGGTGCGCGAAGTCGGTGGTGATCCCGGCGTCCCACAGGGCGCGGTGGGCGCGCTTGAGCGCGGGCAGGTACGGGAGTTCCGGCGTGGGCAGGACGGGGGTGTCCAGCGCCCACCACACGTCCGGGTCGTGCAGGACGGCCGCCCGCGCCCGTACGGTCGAGCCGGTCACCTCGGCCAGCGCGGCCACGGCGCGGCCGGTTTCGACGGTCTCGCGGAAGATCCGGGTGTCCGGCCCCGCGTGCGGGACCATCGCGGAGTGCCAGATCTCGGCCCCGGCCGGTGACTGCCGCCACTGGAAGAACAGCACGCCCTCCGAGCCGCGCGCGATGTGGCTCAGCGAGTGCCGCAGGATGTCGCCCGGCTCCTTGGGCAGGACGAGGTCGCCCGCGTAGACGGTGCTGGTGGCCTGCTCGATCAGCAGCCACGGCCTGCCGCCGCCGAAGGAGCGCGCCCGGTCCGCGCCGAAGGCGGTGTCTGCGGCGGCGTCCAGGCCCGGCGCGTCCGGGTAGTGGTCCACGCCCACCAGGTCGACCTCGCGGCCGAACGCCCACAGGTCGAGCACCTGGTAGCCGGGCAGCATCACGTTGGTGGTGACCGGCACCCGGCTGTGCGCACGGATCGCGTCGCGCTGCTCGCGGTAGGCGGTCAGCGCGAGGTCCGACCAGAACCGCCGGAAGTCCAGCACCTGGCCGGGGTTGGGCCGCCACTGCGTGGCGCGCGGCGGCTGGATCTGCTCCCACGCGCCGTAGCGCTGGCTCCAAAAGGCGGTGCCCCAGGCCCGGTTGACGGCTTCCAGGGTGCCGTACCGCTCGCGCAGCCAGCGCCGGAAGGCGTCGGCGGCGTGCTCGCAGTGGCAGACGGTCGCGTACTCGTTGTGCACGTGCCACAGCGCGACCGCCGGGTGCTCGCCGTACCGGGCCGCCAAAGCCTCGGCGACGGCGCGGGCGGCCTGCCGGTAGGCGGGCGCGGCCAGGCAGTACGTGTCGCGGCTGCCGTGGGTCAGCCGGGTGCCGTCGGGGGTGACGGGCAGCGCGTCGGGGTGCGCGAGGCCGAACCACGGCGGCGGCTGCGCGGTGGGCGTGGCCAGGTCCACGGCCACGCCCGCGGCGTGCAGCCGCTCCAGCCGGGCGTCCAGTGGCGCGAAGTCGTAGCGCCCCGGCTCCGGTTCGAGCTCCGCCCAGCCGAAGACGTTCAGCGTCACCAGATTCACCCCGGCCCGCCGCATCAGCTCCTCGTCCTCGCGCCGTACGGCCGGGTCGTCGGCGAACTGCTCGGGGTTGTAGTCGCCGCCGAAGGCGGGGCCGCCGAGCCGGGCGGTCAGCCAACCGGCCGGATCGGCGCGGGAGTCGGGGACGGTGTTCATGGAAGGGCTCACCTCGGCTCCGCGATCGGCAGCCGCGCGCCGTCCCGCAGGAACAGCGGAATGCGGTCGAGCGGCGCCGCGGCCGTCACCGTACGGCCGCCGTCGTGCTCCTCGCCCGTCCACGCGTCCGTCCACCGCGCGCCCGCCGGGAGGTAGACCTCCCGCGTGACCGCGCCCGCCTCGGTGACCGGCGCCACCAGCAGGTCGGGCCCGAGCAGGAAGGCGTCGCGGATGCCCCACGCGTCCTGGTCGTCGGGGAACTCCAGCAGCAGCGGCCGCATCGGCGGCACCCCGCTGCGGGCCGTCACCCGCATCTGCTCGGCGATGTACGGCCGCAGCCGCTCGCGCAGCCGCAGATACGACGCCAGGACCGCGTACGCCCGCCCGCCGTAGGACCAGACCTCGTTGGGCAGGCCGGTCATGCCCGGCTCCAGGACCTGTTCCGGGCCGCGGAAGCCGTGCAGGCGGAACAGCGGGCAGAAGGCGCCGTACTGGAACCAGCGGACCAGCACCTCACGGTAGGCGGGGTCGTCGGGGTCGCCGCCGTGGAAGCCGCCGATGTCGGTGGTCCACCACGGGATGCCGGAGAGCATCACATTGAGCCCGGCGGTGATCTGGGCGCGCAGCGACGCGAAGTCGGTGCCGATGTCGCCCGACCACAGGGCGGCGCCGTAGCGCTGGGCGCCCGCCCACGACGAGCGGTTGAGGGTCAGCACCTCGCTGTGCCCGGCCGCGCGCAGCCCGTCGTGCACCATGCGCGCGTGCTCGCGTGGGTAGAGGTTGGCGACTTCGAGCCCGGGCCCCGCGTGGAAGCGCAGATTGGCGGGGTAGTTGGGCTTCAGCTCCGGTTCGTCGGCGTCCAGCCAGAACACCGAGACGCCGTGCGCCAGGTAGTTGGCGGCCAGCTTCTCCCACACGTACGCGCGGGCCTCGGGGTGCGTGGCGTCGTAGAAGGCGACCTGCGCCGCGTACGCGCCGAGGCCCTTGTCCGGCCAGTCGGCGTGCGCGAGCGGGCCGTACTCGGTGCCGATCAGCAGTCCGCGGTCCCACATCGGCGCGTGGTTCTCGCTGGCCGGGCTGACCGACGGCCACACCGAGACCATCAACTTCACCCTCATGGAGTCGAGTTCGCGGACCATCGCGGCCGGGTCCGGCCACTCCGCCGGGTCGAAGCGCCAGTCGCCCAGGTGCGTCCAGTGGAAGAAGTCGCAGACGATGACGGACAGCGGCAGCTCGCGGCGGCGGTACTCGCGGGCGACCTCCAGCAGCTCCTCCTGCGTGCGGTAGCGCAGCTTGCACTGCCAGAAACCCGTGGCCCAGTCCGGGAGTTCGGGACTGTGGCCGGTGGCGTCGGCGTACCGGCGCAGGATCGCGCCGGGGTCGCCCGCGGTGAACCAGTAGTCGATCTGCCGGGCGCTGTCGGCGACCCAGCGGGTGCCGGTGACGCCCAGCTCGACCCGGCCGACCGCCGGGGAGTTCCACAGCAGGCCGTAGCCGCGGCTGGAGATCAGCAGCGGCACGGTCACCTCGCCGTTGCGCTGCACGAGGTCGAGGACCGCGCCCTTCTGGTCGAAGAGTCCGTGTCCGTGCTGGCCCAGGCCGTAGCAGCGCTCGTCCGCGTAGGCGCGGAAGCGCTGCTCCAGGCGGTGGTAGCCGTTGCCGGTGGCCGTGTAGAGGCGCGGGCCCGGCCACCAGAAGTGCGGCGGCTCCTCGGCCAGCAGCTCTGCGCCGTCGTCGGTGCGCTCAAAGGTCAACCGGCCCGCCGCGGCGGGCAGTTCCGGGGTCAGCCGGCCCTCGGCGCAGGCGTCGATCCGTACGGTCAACGCGCCGTTGACGAGGGTCGCCGAGTCGCCGTGCACGGTGATCGCGGTGGTGGCGCCGGGCGGCGGCGCGTCCAGCGCGCCGGGCAGATCCTCGACGATCTCCCCGGCGGGCGTGGACCGCACCCGGACCGCGTCCGGGCCCCACGCCTCGACCCGCAACGTCTCACCCCTGGCCCGCCATTCGAGGGCGTGCTCGCGGATGCGGAAGTGCTCTGCCATGCGGTGGCTCTCCTGACGTTTCTGTGCGAGGGCGGAAACGGGCGTGCGGGGGTAGGGAAGCGGCGTCACCGGGGGGAAGCGGGGGGTCGGGAAGCGGCGCTATTGGGGGAAGCGGGGCTCAGTCGCGGTGCGGGGCCGGGCCTGTGCTCTCGCGTGTGGTCAACAGAGGTGTGAGCAGCGCGACTTCGTCGGCGTCCGCGCCCTCGATCCGCCGCATGACCAGCTCCACCGCGCGCCGCCCCAGATCCTGGGCGGGCCCGGTGACGGCGGTCAGCCGCGGCGAGTACTGGTCGGCCAGCGGCTCGGGGCACAGCGCCACCACCGAGGCGTCCTCGGGCACGATCCGCCCGGCCGCCCGCAGCAGGCTCAGCAGCGGCCCGATCGCGCCCTCGTTCTGCACGACGAAGCCGGTGGTCTCCGGCCGGTCGGCGAGGACGCGGGTGAAGGCGCCCGCCGTGCTCTCGTACGTCCCGTCGCACGGCCGGTGCACGATCCGCAGCCCGCGCTCGGCCGACCTCGTACGGAAGCCGGTCAGCGTCCGCTCCGCGTACCCCGCGTGCCGCCGGTAGACCGCCGGGCTGTAGCCGATGAAGGCCACGTCGCGGTGGCCGAGGTCGGCCAGGTGGTCGGCGCACAGCGCGCCCGCCGCCGCGAAGTCGTGGTCCACGCACGACAGTCCGGTGGCGTCGGCGGGCAGTCCGATCAGCGCGGCGTGCGTGTTCTGCGCCCGCAGGACGGGGATGCGGTCGTCGTCCAGCTCGACGTCCATCAGGATCACGCCGTCGGCCAGACCGCTGGCCGCGACCCGCCGCACCCCGTCCGGGCCCTCGTCGTTGGTGATCAGCAGCACGTCGTAGCCGAAGCCGCGCGCGGCCATGGTCACCGCGATGGCGATCTCCATCATGATCGGCACGTAGACGTCGGTGTGCAGCGGCACCATCAGCGCGATGATGTGCGACCGCTTGCCCGCCAGCGCCCGCGCGCCCGCGTTGGGGTGGTAGCCCAACTCCCTGATGGCCGCCTCGACCCGGCGCCTGGTCGCCTCGGAGATCGAGCGCTTGCCGCTGATGACATAGCTGACCGTGCTCGACGACACCCCGGCGTGCTTGGCCACTTCGGCGATGGTCACGGCGGAGGTGCTTCCCATCATGCTGTGCTGCTCCTGTCGTGGTGGCGGTCCCGCGGTCCCCTGCGTACGTTCACCCGTGCCCCGACCGCTCATTCCGTGACCGCTCATTCCGTGACCGCTCATCCCGTGACCGCTCATCCCGTGACCGTCCGTCCCCCGACCGCTCATCCCTTGACCGCTCCGGTCAGCACGCCGGTCTTGAAGTGCTTCTGCATGAAGGGGTAGACCATCAGGATCGGTACGAGGGTGAGCACCACGACGGCCATCTGAAGCGACAGCGGCGCGGTCTGCGCGTGCGCGGTGCCGAAGCCGCTGTTCACCGAACCCGGCATGTTCATCCCGTAGTTGACGTACTCCAGCAGCACGTACTGCAACGGCCACTTGGGGCTGTCCGTGGGCATGTAGAGCATGACATTGAAGAAGGAGTTCCAGTATCCGACCGCGTAGAAGAGCGTGACGACGGCGGTCACGGCCCGCGAGGTGGGCAGCACGACCGACCACAGGATGCGCCAGTCGTTCGCGCCGTCCATCCGCGCCGCGTCGATGAGCTCCGCGGAGGTGCCGGAGTAGAAGGCGCGCAGCACGAGGATGTTGAACACGGAGATCGCGCTGGGCAGGATCAGCGCCCAGTACTGGCCGTAGCCGCCGAGGCCGGTGACGACGAGGTACGTCGGGATCAGGCCGCCGCTGACGAACATGGTGACGATCAGCACCATCAGGATCGCCCGGTGGCCGAGCGACCCGGAGCGCGACAGGCCGTACGCGCACAGCACGGAGACCACCATCGAGATCGCGGTGCCGACGCCCGTGACGCCGAGGCTGACCAGCAGGGCGCGGGTGACCGCGCCGTTCTCCAGCATCAGCCGGTAGGCGTTGAGCGTCACCCCGTCCGGCCAGATCACCAGGCCGCCCGCGCGGCCGATCGCGCCCGGCGTGGACAGGCTGGTCAGCGCCACGATCCACAGCGGCACCAGGACGGCCGCCACGACCAGGGCCAAGGTGGCGCCCTTGAAGGTCTGCCCGGCGACGCCCGGCGCCTCCTCCCACGACGGGCGCTGCGGGCCCTTGCGCGCACGGGGGTTCCGCGTACGGCCGGCGCGGTCGCCGCCCACGGTCAGTGTGTCGGTCATCTGCGGTACAACCCGTCCTCGCCGAAGGAGTGCGCCAGCCGGTTCGCGCCCCAGATCAGCAGCAGCGAGATGACGCTCTTGAACAGACCGGCGGCGGCGCCGTAGCTGTAGTTGTTGGTGGCGATGCCGTAATAGAAGGAGAAGGTGTCCAGGACGTCGGCCGCGTCGTGGCCGACCGCGCCGCGCTGGATCAGGAACTGCTCGAAGCCGACGGTCAGCGCGTTGCCGAGCCGCAGCACGAGCATCAGCACGATCACCCCGCGCATGCCGGGCAGCGTGATGTGCCACATCCGGCGCCACCGGCCCGCGCCGTCGACGGCCGCGGCCTCGTACTGGTTCTGGTCGATGGCCGCGAGCGCCGCGAGGAAGACGATGATGCCCCAGCCCGCCTCCTTCCACACCGCCTGCGAGGTGATGAGCAGCGCGAAGGTGTGCGGGTCGGTCATCACGTCCCAGGTGCCGATCGAGTGCCGGCGCAGGAACTGGTTGAGCACGCCCGCGCCGCCGAGCATCTGCTGGAAGACGGTGATCGTCAGCACCCAGGAGAAGAAGTGCGGCAGATAGACGATGGACTGCACGAAATTCCGCAGCCGTTCGCTGATCACGGTGTTGAGCATCAGGGCGAGCGCGATCGGCACCGGGAAGAAGAGGACGATCTGGACGGAGCTGAGGAAGAGCGTGTTGCGCAACGCGCCCCAGAACAGCGGGTCGTGGAAGAGCTGCCGGAACTGCTCCAGGCCCGCGAAGTCGCTGTTGCGGACGCCGACCAGCGGGTCGTAGTACTCGAAGGCGGTGACCAGGCCGAACAGCGGCGCGTAGTTGAAGACCAGCAGCAGCGCGACGGCCGGGAGGGTCATCAGCAGCAGCGACTTGTCGCGGCGCAGCCGCACGCGCCAGGTCAGGCCGCCGTGCGCCGTGCTCTTGGCCTCGCGTGAGCCCTTCTTGCCGTCGCGTGCGCCCTTGCCGGTGTCCCCGTCCGCGGCGCCCGGCTTCCCCGGTGTCCCGTCCGCCTTCCCGGTGATGATCGCGGCCACCGCCTACTGCCCCGAGCCGTACTTGTCGAGCACGTTCGTCTGCATCCACGTCGTCAACCGCGTGCCGCCGCTGCTCTTCCACGAGGAGATCGCGGCCTGCACGTCGGAGACCTTCTTCTTGCCGTGGTAGCAGTCCTTGATGGTGTCCTCGACGGCCTGGCCCGCGTCGGCGGTCGCGAAGCGCTGCGGCACGGTGATGTTCATGTTCCAGAACACCGGCTTGTACGCGGTCGCCGCCGCTGCCGCCTGCCAGGCCGCGTAGTCCTTGGTCACCTGCGGGGCACCCGGATTGCTGATCACCGCGGAGCAGGTGGCCAGGAACGGGTACGTCTGCTGCTGGACGTCCTTCTTGCCCTCGTCGGTGAAGGTCGGCGTGCCGTTGTCCATCGTGTAGTGGACGCCCTCGGCGCCGTAGTTCACCATCGTGTACTCGGCGGAACCGAAGGGCGCGGCAAGGTAGTTGGCGACCGCCAGCAACTCCTTGATCCGGTCCTTCGACAGCTTGATGTTCAGATAGCTCATCAGGCTGGTGGAGTTGCCGAGGAAGATGCCGGGCTTCGACGTGCCGTCGGCGGCGAAGACCTTGAACGCGCCGCGCCGGTACTTCGGATCGGCCGCCGTGCCCGCCTGCGCGTCGGCGAGGTTCCACGCGCCGGTGCCGTCACCGGTGACGACGACCTTGCCCGCGTAGAAGCGGTTCTTGCCGTCGTTGGTGTTGCCCGCGAGCGCGTCCGGGTGCATGTAGCCGGACTTGGCGAGCTTGTAGTGCCAGTCCAGCGCCTCCAGCAGCTCCTGGCCCTCGTACTTGTGGACCAGCTTGCCGTCCTTGACCGTCCACTTGTTGGGCACGCCCCAGAACGGGGAGAGATACGTCCACAGGTCGTCGAAGGCCCACACGCCGCCCTTGGCGTTCGTCAACTCCTTGCCGAGCGCGAGGAGATCGGCGGCCGAGGAGATCTCGTCCGGGTTGATGCCCTTGGCCTGGAGGATGTCGGCCCGGTGGTAGGTGGTGCCCGCGACGACGAAGCCGCTGGAGAAGGACGGGATGCCGTAGAGCTTGTCCTCCCACACCCCGGCCTGCCAGGCGCCGGTCGGGATCGCGGCGAGGTTCGGGTAGTCCTTGACCGCGTCGCCCGCCAGGTACGGCGTGAGGTCGGCCAGTTGGGTGCCGGCCAGCTTGCCGACGTTGAAGTTGGCGTTCCACCAGGTGGGGAGCTGGATCCAGTCCGGCAGCTTCTTGGCCGCCGTCATGGTGGGGATGGCGGTGTCGTAGTGGTTGCCGTCGGCGGGCTTCATCGTCAGCGTCACGCCGAGGGCCTTGCTCATGGCCTGGTAGAAGGAGTTGCCCGGCTCCGGGATGGTGCCCCACAGCGGGGTGACGGCGGTGTAGCTGCCGCCCTTGCCCGGCACGCCGTCGACCGTCTTCACCGGGCTCGCCGGGTAGGTCAGGAAGCCGGGGTCGGTGGCGGTGCCCGCGGCGCCCGGCACCGCCGGGATGTCCGCCGTGACCGAGCGGCTCGCGGTGAACTGCGGCAGCGCCGCCTTCAGTCCGCTCTTGCTGCTGGTGCCACCCTTGCTGCTCGACCCGCTTCCGCAGGCGGTCAGCAGCGGGGACAGCGCCGCGGCTCCGGCTGTCGCCGCCGCCGCGCTCACAAAGGTTCTGCGGTTCAACTGGCTGGTCATGGTGGGTCCTTCGCCGTGTGGGGTGGTCCGATCCGGGGGGACGCCGAGGGTGCGTGCCGTGGGTGCCGTTTTGCCGTGCCGGTGCCGCGTGGAGGGGGCGAGGCGCCGGGGAGAGTGTCGAAGAGGACTGTCGAAGCGCTTCGATGTGTCGGCGACAGTAACCACGTGTTTCGGTTCCGACAAGAGTTCTGACGCGACTGTCCGGCGGGCGGATTCCGGCCCCGTACGGTCCTGCGGACATCATCCCCGCCCTGGTCAGGGCGTTCGATGAATTCGACAGCGGTGCGCCGGACGGAGGTTGTGCGCGACCCGTTGACACCCTCGTCGGCGGCGTGTCAGCTTCGGCGAAGCGCTTCACCACGTCACCGGCCCAAGGGGTTTGCCTCAGTGAGTACGACGCCCGTGCACGACCGGCCGCCCTTCCGCGACGCGGAACTGCCGCTGCGCGAACGGGTCGAGGACCTGCTCGGCAGGCTCACCCCCGACGAACGCGTGGCGCTGCTGCACCAGTACGCCCCGGCCGTGCCCCGGCTGGGCATCGCCGCCTTCCGCACCGGCACCGAGGCGCTGCACGGCGTCGCGTGGCTCGGCACCGCCACCACCTTTCCGCAGGCCGTGGGCCTGGGCGCCACCTGGGACGAGGAGCTGACGCACGCGGTCGCGACGGCCGTCTCCGTCGAGCAGCGCGCCTTCCACCACCACAGGGCCGCGCCCATCGGCGCCGGGCCGATCAGCCTCCAGGCGTGGGCGCCGGTGGTGAATCTGCTCCGCGACCCGCGCTGGGGGCGCAACGAGGAGGGCTACGCGGAGGACCCGCTGCTCACCGCGCGCCTGGGCGACGCCTACTGCCGGGGCATGGCGGGCGACGATCCCGAGCACCTGCGCACGGCGCCGATCCTCAAGCACTTCCTCGCCTACAACAACGAGGACGACCGCTGCGTCACCTCCTCGGGGCTGCGCCCGCGCGTGCTGCACGAGTACGACCTCGCCGCCTTCCGCCCGGCCGTCGCCTCGGGCGCCGCGACCGGCGCGATGCTCGCGTACAACCTGGTCAACGGCCGTCCCTGCCACGTCAGTCCGTTGATCGAGTCGGAGCTGCGGCGCTGGGCAGCGCCCACCGGACACGAGCTGTTCGTGGTCAGCGACGCCGAGGCGCCGAGCAATCTGGTCGACCCCGAGCACTACTTCACCGACCACGCCGAGTCGCACGCGGCGGCGCTGCGCGCCGGGGTCGACAGCTTCACCGACCATGGCGAGGACTCCGCCGTCACCGTCGGCCGCCTCCAGGAGGCGCTGCGGCGCGGGCTGATCGACGAGGACGACGTGACGCGCGCGGTACGGCGGCAGCTCGCGATCCGCTTCCGGCTCGGCGAGTTCGACCCGGAGCGCGACCCGTACGCGGCCATCGGCTGGGACGCCGTCGACTCGCCCGCGCACCGCGAACTCGCCCTGCGCGCGGCCACGGAGGCGGTGGTGCTGCTGAAGAACGACGGGACGCTGCCGCTGGAGCCGGTCGCGGGGGCATCGCACAAGGTCGCGGTGATCGGGCCGCTCGCGGACACCCTCTTCGAGGACTGGTACAGCGGCACGATGCCGTACCGGATCACGGCCGCCGACGGGCTGACGGCCGCGCTGGCCGCGCGCGGCGACGAGGTGACCGCCGTGGTCGAGGGCGTCGACCGGATCGCCCTGCACGCCACCTCGTCGGACGGCGCGCTGTCGGTGCCCGCCGCCGACCCGGCGGGCCCGCTGCTGCTCGCGGCCCCGGCGGCCGAAGTCCCGGCCGACGACTTCTGCTTCGACGTCTTCGACTGGGGCGGCGGTGTGCTGACCCTGCGCAGCGCCCGCACCGGCCGCTATCTGACCGCGCGCGACGGGGGTGTTCCCAGCGGCGGCGACGAAAACGCTTCCGGACAGAAGGTGCTGACGGCGGATCAGACGCTGCCCAACGGCTGGGACGTCCAGGAGACCTTCCGCCTCGAGGAGCGGGCGGACGGTACGGAGCTGCTGCGGCATGTGCACAGCGGCCGGTACGCGGCCGTGGACGGGGCGACCGGGCGCGTGACGGTGAGCGCCGACACCCCCGCGGAGGCAGAGAGTTGGCGCCGTACGGTCGTACGCGACGGGATCGCGCAGGCGCGGGCCGCCGCCGCCGCGGCCGACACCGCCGTCGTCGTCCTCGGCAACGACCCGCTGATCAACGGCCGTGAGACGCAGGACCGCCCCGACACCGCCCTGCCGCCCGCGCAGGACGCGCTGCTGCGCGCGGTCGCCGCCGCGCAGCCGCGCACCGTACTGGCCGTGACCAGCAGTTATCCGTACGCGCTCGACTGGGCGCAGGAGCGGGTGCCCGCGGTGCTGTGGACCGCGCACGGCGGGCAGGAGAGCGGCCGGGCGCTGGCGGCGGTGCTGCTCGGCGCGAGCGAGCCGACCGGGCGGCTGCCGCAAACCTGGTACCGCGGCGGCGACCCGCTCCCGCCGCCGCTGGACTACGACATCATCACGGCGGGCTGGACGTACCAGTACCACCGCGCGCCCGCGCTCTACGGGTTCGGACACGGCCTGTCGTACACCACGTTCGGCTACGAGGACCTGCGGCTGTCGGCGGCGCGGATCGCGCCGGGCGAGCCGGTGACGGCGACGGTGACCGTCGTCAACACCGGGGAGCGCGCGGGCACCGAGACCGTGCAGCTCTACACCCGTGCGGTGGACGCCCGTTACGACGCGCCGCTGCTGCGGCTCGCCGCCTTCCGCAAGGTGCGGCTCGCGCCGGGCGAGCGGCGCGAGGTGAGCGTCGAGGTGCCCGCCGACGCGCTCGCGCACTGGGACGTCGGGACCAGCGCCTTCACCGTGGACCCGGGCGCGTACGACGTCCTCGTGGCGCGCGGGGTCCAGGACGTCGCCGCGACCGCCCGGCTGGAGGTCACCGGCCCGACTCCCGCTCCCCGTAAGGCGGTCGGAGTGCGCGTGGCGGCCGTGGACTTCGACGCCTGTACGGGGCTGCGGCTGCTGGACGCGGGCCCCGTCTCCGGTGACGCGGTCGGCCCCGCGGCGCCGGGGGAACCGGCCACCGCCGTCTTCCGGGACGTCGGCCTGACCGGGGCGCGTACGGTCGCGGTCGAGGTCAGCCGACCGGCGGCCGAGGGCGGGTCCTGCGCCGAACCGTCCGGGATCGAGCTGCGCTGCGACGGCGCGCCGCTGGCCGCCTTCACCCCGCCGCCGACCGCCGACCGGCACACCTGGACGGAGCTGACCGCGCCGCTGTCCGCCCCGCCCGGCCCCGGCCCGCACACGCTGACCTGGACACTGACCGGAGACGCGCTGCTGGCCGGGTTCACCTTCGCGGAATGAGCCACGGCGCGCATTGAACGGCCGCGCTTCTTAATTCGTTCGCTTTCTTCTATTGGACGACTGCCCGCCCCACGGGTGAAGCTGGAGGTCCGTTGTCGTCGTAGGTGGAATGAGAGAGGCGCGAAACCATGCAGAGCCGTCGTATCGGTGCCGTCGAGGTCAGCGCGATCGGGCTGGGCGGGATGCCCATGTCGATCGAGGGGCGCCCGGAGGAGGCACGTTCCGTCGCGACGATCCACGCGGCGCTCGACGCCGGGGTGACCCTGATCGACACCGCGGACGCGTACCACTGGCACGCCGACGAGGTCGGGCACAACGAGTCGCTGATCGCGAAGGCGCTGGCCTCGTACGGCGGCGACAGCGACGGCGTGCTGGTCGCGACCAAGGGCGGCCACCTGCGGCCGGGCGACGGTTCGTGGACGCTGGACGGCAGGCCCGAGCACATCAAGGCGGCCTGCGAGGCGTCGCTGCGGCGGCTCGGGGTCGAGGCGATCGGCCTCTACCAGTTCCACCGGCCCGACCCCGCCGTGCCGTACGAGGAGTCGGTCGGCGCGCTCGCCGAGCTGCTGGACGCGGGCAAGATCCGGATGGCGGGCATCTCCAACGCGAGCCCGGACCGCATCCGGCTGTCCCAGGAGATCCTGGGCGGGCGCCTGGTGTCGGTGCAGAACCAGTTCTCGCCCGCGTATCGCTCCAGCGAGCCGGAGTTGACGCTCTGCGACGAGCTGGGCATCGCCTTCCTGCCGTGGAGCCCGCTCGGCGGTATCGCCCACGCCGGTGAACTCGGCTCCTCCTACGGGGAGTTCGCCAAGGTCGCCGCCGCGCACGGCGTCAGCCCGCAGCAGGTCTGCCTGGCCTGGCTGCTCGCGCTGTCCCCGGTCGTCGTCCCGATCCCCGGCTCCAGCCGCCCCGAGACCATCCGCGACTCGGTCGCCGCCGCCGAACTCACCCTGGACGCCGACGAGATCGCCCGGCTCAGCGCCGCCGGCTGACGGTCCGCCCGCGCCTTCGCATTCCGCAACCCCGAGAAGAGGAAGTCTGTGCGTTACCGCGAACTGGGCCGCAGCGGCCTGTCCGTGTCGGAGATCGGCTACGGCGCCTGGGGCATCGGCGAGGGGGCGTGGGTGGGCGCGACCGAGGACGAGTCGGTGCGCGCCCTGCACCGGGCCGTCGACCTCGGCGTGAACCTCATCGACACCGCCCGCGGCTACGGCGAGAGCGAGCGCATCGTCGGCCGGGTCGTCCGCGAGCGGGCGGCGGCCGGTGACGAGATCCTGGTCGCCACCAAGGTCCCGCCGGGCAACGGCACATGGCCCGCGTCCGCCGGGGTGACCGCGGAAGAGGCGTTCTCCGGCGAGCACATCCGCGCCAGCCTGGAGACCAGCCTGCGCGCCAGCGGCCTCGACCACTTCGACGTGCTCCAGTTCCACGTCTGGCGGGACGAGTGGGTCGGCAGGGGCGACTGGCTGGAGACCGTCGCCGACCTCAAGCAGCAGGGCAAGATCCGGCTGTTCGGCGTCTCGATCAACGACCACGAGACGGACAACTCGCTGGCGCTGGTCCGCAGCGGTGTCGTGGACACCGTCCAGGTCATCTACAACATCTTCGAGCAGACGCCCGCCGAGTCGCTGCTGCCCGCCTGCCAGGAGCACGGCGTCGGCGTGATCGTCCGCGTCGCGCTCGACGAGGGCGGTCTGACCGGCGCGGTCACGGCCGGTACGACCTTCCCCGAGGGCGACTTCCGCAACCGCTACTTCCGCGGCGACCGCCCGGCCCAGGTCGAGCAGCGCGTCCGGGCGATCGTGGACGACCTGGGCATCGCCCCCGACGCCATCGCCGAGACCGCCCTGCGCTACGTCCTCAGCGCGCCGGCCGTCTCCACCGTCATCCCCGGCATGCGGTCGGTGCGCAATGTCGAGCGCAACACCGCGGTCAGCGACGGGACGCCGCTGACCGACGAGCAGCTCGCGATCCTCGCCAAGCACCGCTGGCAGCGGAACTTCTACGCGTCGTAGCGGGCTGTCGCCTCACCACGGCGAGCCACCGTGAACCCCGGCGAGCCACCGCGACACACCGCTCATCACCGCTCACCGACTGCTCACCACTCCTCGGCGCCCCGCGCCGCTTCGCGCGCCGCCGTATGCGCCGCTGCATGCGCCGCCGTTTGCGCCGCCTCCTGGGCGTCGAGGAGTTCGTCGCCGTGGTCGAGGGCCCAGCGGCCGAGCGCCCGCATCGGGCCGTCGACCAGGCTCTCGCCCAGCGCGGTCAGCCCGTACTCGACGCGCGGCGGCGCCTCCGCGTAGGCCCGGCGGCCCACCAGGCCGTTCCCGAGCAGCCGGTGCAGCGTCTCGGTCAGGACCTTGTCGCTGATCCCGCCGATCGCGGCGCGCAGCGCGCGGCGGCGGCGCGGGCCCGTGCGCAGCGCCGCGAGCACGACCGGGTCCCAGGTGTGGGCGAACAGGTCGGTGGCCGCGCGCAGCCGGCAGTCGGCGACCCGTTCGTAGCAGTGCGCGCCGGGGCTTTCGCGCGTCTCGTCGGGGCTCTCGTGAGGGCTCATCGCGCCACCCATCATGGTCCGTCCCTCGCGCACCGGCCGGTGCGTATCGGCTTCCCTACCGTATCCGTCAGACGATCGCCGCTGGTCACGGCGCCGGGCGGGGACTGGTCGCAGCGCGGGTCAAGGCGCTGGTCACGGCACAGGCCACGGGCGCGGCGCGGGCCACGGCACAGGGGCACGGTCGAGGGAGCGAAGGATGCGGATCGGGATTCTCGGTACGGGAACGCTGGCGCGGGCGCTGGGCGAGGGCTGGCTGCGCGCCGGGCACGAGGTGGTGGTCGCGGGGCGCTCGACGGCCAAGGCGGCGGCGCTCGCCGAGGCGCTGGGCCGCGGCACGCGGGCCGTCGCGCCCCGGACGGCCGTCAGCGGGCGGGACGCGGTGCTGCTCGCCGTCGCCTGGGACGGCGCGGAGGACATGCTGGGCGCGGCGGGCGCGACCGAGGGACTGCTGGCCGGGACGCCGCTGATCGACCCCACGAACGCGGTGGCGCACGGCGCCGGAGTCCTGCTCACGGGACCCGCCGAGTCCATGGCCGGGCGCGTCGCCGCCCGCGCCCCCGGCGCCCATGTGGTCAAGGCGTTCCACCTCTTCCCCTCCACCCAGTGGACCGACCCCGTCGGGCCCACCGTCACCGTCCCGATCTGCGGCGACGACCCGGCCGCGCTGGACGTGGTCGCCCGCCTCGTCCGGGACGTGGCCGCGACCCCGGCCGTCCTCGGCGGACTGGACCGCGCCCGCCAGGTCGAGGAGGTCGCGGGCTTCGTCATCACCCTGGCCTTCGCGGGCCACGACCCCAACGCGGCCGTCCCGGTCGTCCCGTCCCCGGTCGCGTAACGCCCGCCGAATCCGCGTCCGAAGTGCCCTGATCCGCCTACCAGTTGGTGAAGGCACCGTCCGGCGTGCGCAGATGGGGCCGCTCGGTCGTCGTGGCGCGGTGGGCGCGGGCGGCGTCGCGGTCGAGGGTGACGCCGAGGCCCGGCGCGTCGGTCGGGGTGACGCGGCCGGGGGAGATGGCCGGGCGGGTGGGAAAGAGCGCGGCGATGGCGGGCTCGGGGTCCGTCTGGTGTTCCTGGATCGCCACATTCGGGCAGGCCAGGTTGAGTTGGAGCGAGGACGCGGCGGTGACCGGGCCCAGCGGATTGTGGGTGGCGAGCTTGATGTGGTGGGTCTCCGCCATCGCGGCGATCTTCTTCGCCTCGGTCAGCCCGGCCGCCACCCCGATGTCGACGCGCGCGTAGTCGATCAGCTCCTCCTCGATCAGGGTCCTGAACTCCCATTTGGAGCCGTACTGTTCGCCCGCCGCCAGCGGTACGCCGGTCCGCGCGCGCAGCATCCGGTAGCTCTCGGGGTTCTCGCTGCGCAGCGGGTCCTCGACGAAGTACGGGCGGGCCGCCTCGATCTCGCGGCACAGGGTGACCGCCTCCGGCGGGTCGAGCCGGGTGTGCACGTCCAGGATCAGCTCGATCTCGTCGCCGAGCGCGTCCCGCACCGCGTGGAACAGGCTCACCGAATCGCGCAGGCAGCGCCGGGCGTCGAGGACGTCGTCCACGTCGTGCGGCGCGGAGAAGCGCACATGCCGCCAGCCCTCGGCGACCAACTCCCGGCAGCGGTCGAGGAATCGCTCGCGGTCGTGGTAGTCGTCGCCGACGTGCACGTACGCCGGGACCCAGTCCCGTACGCGTCCGCCGAGCAGGTCGTGCACCGGCACGCCGAGCGCCTTGCCGCGGATGTCCCACAGGGCGACGTCCACGGCGGCGATGGCGGCGCCGATGATGCGGTCGGCGGGGAAGAAGCCGCGGCGGAACATCACCTGCCACAGGTGCTCTATGCGCCGCGGGTCCTCGCCGACGATCAGCTCCGCGAGGTGTTCGAGGCCGCCCGCGACCGCCCGCTGCCGGGATCTGATGCCGACCTCGCCCAGGCCGTGGATGCCCTCGTCGGTGTCGACCACCACCAGCATCATGCTGTCGCCGTGGTCGGGGAGGGTCAGCACTTCCAGGCCGGTGATCTTCATCCCGCTCCTCCGTGAGTGAGGCCCCCGCGAGTGAGGCACTGTGCGCGGCGCCGTCCGCGGCCGGTGAGCCGCTATGAAAACGTTCCCGCAACTTCATCATGCTTGCTGAGAACGCATCATCCGCAAGGACCGCCCTGATCCGCAAGACCCTGCTGCACTGGAGATTTTCATTGCGGTAACACTCTTGACACCTCCGGGAACGTTCGCAAGGATCCACGGCATCCGGCAGCAGCGAGGCGAGGAGGCGGTCCGTGGCAATCACGATCCGGGAGGTGGCGAGCGCCGCGGGCGTATCGGTGTCGACGGTCTCCCGCGCCTTCACGGCGCCCGACCAGGTGCAGCCGAAGACCCGGCAGCGCATCCTGGAGGCCGCGGCGAAGCTCGGTTACGCGCCGAACCCGGCGGCGCGCAGCCTGCGCGGCGGCGGCACGGGCACGCTCGGGCTGATCATCCCCGACATCGCCAACCCGTTCTTCCCGCCGATCGTCAAGGCGATGCAGGCCCGCGCCCGGCGGCTCGGCTACACCGTGCTGGTCGCCGACAGCGACGAGCGCGAGGCCGACGAGCTGGAGACGATCGCGGCGGTCTCCAAGCGGGTCGACGGCCTGGTGCTGTGGGCGTCCACGCTCACCGAGGACCGGCTGGGCGAACTGGCCGACCAGATGCCGCTGGTGGTCGTCAACCGCCATGTGCCCGGCATCCCCGAGGTACGGATCTCGCTGTCGGCCGGGATCGCGCAGGCCGTGGAGCACCTGCGCGCCTACGGCCACCGCCGGTGCGTGTTCATCAACGCCTCACGGGACGAGCTGAGCCGCGGCAAGTCCATCCACGAGTCCTTCGAGGCGCAGGACGTCTCCTTCGTCGAACTCGGGCCCTACGAGCCGCGGTTCGAGACCGGCGTGCTGGCCGCCACGCTGGTCGCCGCGCACGGCGCGACGGCCGTGCTCGCCCACAACGACCTCGTCGCCCTCGGCGTCCTGCACCAGATGGCGAGCCTCGGCGTGAGCGTGCCGGGCGACGTCAGCGTCATCGGCATCGACGACACCCTGCTCGCGTCCGTCTCCACCCCCAGCCTCACCACCATCAGGATCGACCCGGAGGAGGTCGCCACCCGGGCGGCCGACCTGCTCCTGGAGACGATCGCGGGCCACGGCGCGGCGCGTGCCGACGCGCCCGCCGACCCGCGGGCCACCCCCTTCGTGGAGATCGGCTCCCGGCTGGTCCCCCGCGCCTCCACCGGGCCCGCGCCGGGCCGCTGAGTCACCCGCCGTACCCGCGCCCACCGGCCGCCACGGCGCACATCGGCGCGACCCGCCCCGGGAACCGCGTCCCCCCATTCACAGCAAGGCACCCCGCACCGACCTCACCCTGCCCTCCGTGGAGACGAAATGTCCAGACAATCCCGTAATGCGGCCCTGCTCGGCTGCACCGCCATAGCCGTGTCCGTGGCCCTCACGGCCTGTTCCGCCGTCACCCCGAGCAAGTCCGGCGGCGGCGACGGCGGCGGCGACCTCACCCTCCGCGTCCAGGGCATGCCGCCCGCCACCGACAAGGCCGCGCTGACCCTCTTCAAGCAGCAGGTCGCCGACTTCGAGAAGGCCAACCCCGGCATCAAGGTCAAGGGCTCCACCACCGTCTTCGACCCGCTGACCTTCTCCGCCAAGCTCGCCGGCGGCAACGTCGAGGACGTCATCAAGGTCCCGCTCACCGAGCCGCAGCGGCTGATCCAGCAGAAGCAGGTGCAGTCGATCAGCGGCCAGCTCCAGTCCTGGGACCACTTCAAGGAGTTCAACCCGCAGGTCCTCAAGCCGCTGAGCGACAGCGCGGGCCAGGTCTACGGCGTCCCGCAGAATCCTTACGCCCAGGGCCTGGTCTACAACCGCGCGCTGTTCAAGGCCGCCGGGCTCGACCCCGACAAGCCGCCCACGACGTGGGACGAGGTCCGCGCCGACGCCAAGGCGATCGCCGCGAAGACCGGCAGGGCGGGCTTCGTCCAGGAGTCCAAGGACAACCAGGGCGGCTGGCAACTCGCCATGCTCTCCTACGCGTTCGGCGGCGACCTCGAACAGCGGCAGGGCGACACGTACACCGCGACCCTCACCGGCGAGGCCACGAAGAAGGCGCTCGGCCTGCTCAAGGACATGCGCTGGAGCGACAAATCGCTCGGCCGGAATCTGCTGAACAACCAGAACGACGTCATCAAGCAGTTCGCGGCCGGACAGGTCGGGATGTTCATGGGCAGCCCCGGCACCTACCGGCTGGCCAAGACGCAGTTCGGCATGGAGAACACCGACGACTTCGGCGTCGCCTCGATGCCGCAGTCCGGCGGCAACGCGACCCTGACCGGCGGCGACATCTACATGGTGCCGAAGTCCGCCGACACCAAGCACGCGGCGGCCGCCGTGAAGTGGCTGACCTTCGCCTACGCCGAGCCGCAGTACAGCACCGAAGCCGCCGCGGGCCAGGCCAAGGCGCTGGCGGCCGACCCCAAGTCGGCGGTCGGCGTACCGACGTTGCCGGTCTTCGACACCGCGCGGCAGACCGAGATCAACGCGGCGATCAAGCCGTACGTGAACGTCGAGCTCGACAACTTCGCGCCGTACACCCAGGGGCTGGGCAAGCTCGACCTCAAGCCCGAGCCGCCGTACGAGGCGCAGACGCTGTACACCGCGCTCGACCCGGTCGTGCAGGCGGTGCTCACCGACCGCGGCGCGGACGTCGACGCGCTGCTCGCGAAGGCGGAGAAGGACGTCAACGCCAAGCTCGCCACCGACCAGTCCACCCAGAAGTAGCCGTTCATGAGCCTGCTCACCCACTCCCGGCGCGCCGCGCCCTCACCCGTCGCCCCCGCCAAGGGGAGCGCGGGCCGCCGCCGCGGCGGGACCGCCGCGCGCAAGCAGATCACGGCCTGGCTGTTCCTGCTCCCGGCCGTGCTGGTCTTCGGGCTCTTCGCCTGGTGGCCGATCGTCCGCAGCCTGCTGCTGAGCTTCCAGCGGACCAATCTCGTCGATCCCGCCGTCTGGGTCGGCTTCGACAACTTCCGCGCGGTCTTCGACGATCCGCTGCTCGGCACCGCCGTCGGCAACACCCTGTTCTTCGTCGGCCTCGGTCTGCTGATCGGGTTCCCCGCGCCGCTGATCCTGGCCGCGGTGATGTCGACGGTACGGCGCGGCGCGGGGGTGTACCGCTTCCTGGTCTATCTGCCGGTCGTCATCCCGCCCGTGGTCGCGATCCTGCTGTGGAAGTGGTTCTACGACCCGGGCAGCGGCCTGTTCAACACCGCGCTCGGCAAGGTCGGCCTCGGCCCGTACACCTGGCTGGAGTCCTCCGACACCGCGATGCTCTCGCTGGTCCTGGAGGCCACCTGGGCCGGGATGGGCGGCGCCGTGCTGATCTACCTGGCCGCGATGGTCGGCATCCCCGGCGAGCTGTACGAGGCCGCCGAGGTGGACGGCGCGGGCGTCTGGCGCCGGATCTGGCACATCATGCTGCCCCAACTGCGCTCGGTCATCGGCCTGTTGCTGCTGGTCCAGCTCATCAACACCGTGCAGGTCTTCACCGAGCCGTACGTCTTCACCGGCGGCGGCCCCGACAACGCGACGCTGACCGTACTGCTGCTGATCTTCCGCTACGCCTTCCAGAACGGCGAGTACGGCCAGGCCGCCGCGCTCTCCTTCCTGATGGTGCTCGCGCTGGGCCTGCTGTCCGGGGTGTATCTGCGCGCCACCCGCGGCTGGAGCACGTCATGACCCTGCTGAGCGAATCCCTCACCACCTTCGTCTCCGCCCACGACCGGCGGCGGCCCGGCGTACGGGCGGCCGTCCGCTCCGTCCAGGCGCTGACACTGATCCTGCTGCTGCTCATCGGCATCGGACCGCTGTACTGGATGGTCAAGGGCGCGGTGTCCGCGCCCACCGAACTCACCAACCACCCGCTGGCGTTGTGGCCCGACCGGCCGCGGCCGGGCAACTTCGCCACCGCGTACACCGACCTGAGCGTCGGCCGCTATCTGATGAACACCTTCCTGGTGGTCGGCGGATCGTGGTTCGTGCAGCTCTTCGTCTCCGCGACGGCGGGCTTCGCGCTGTCGGTCCTCAAGCCGCGCTTCGGCAAGGCCGTCTACGGCGCGATCCTGGCCACGATGTTCGTGCCGTACACGGTGAACATGGTCAGCCTCTTCATGACCGTCATCGACCTGCCGCTGCTGCACCTCAACCTCGGCGACACGTACTGGGCGATCTGGCTGCCCGCCGGGACCAACGGCTTCACGGTGCTGCTCGCCAAGCAGTTCTTCGACGCGCTGCCGAAGGAACTCTTCGACGCGGCACGGGTCGACGGGGCGAACACCTGGCAACTGCTCACCAGGATCGTGCTGCCGATGAGCAGGCCGGTGCTCGCCGTGATCAGCCTCCTCGCGGTCATGCACAGTTGGAAGGACTTCATCTGGCCGCTGGTCGCGCTCACCGATCCGGAGAAGCAGCCGATCAGCGTCGCCCTCGCCCAACTCGCCACCCAGGCACCGCAGGACCAGCTCATCGCGGCCATGGTGCTCGCCGTCGCGCCGCCGATCCTGTTCTTCGCCGTCGGCCAGAAGTACATCGTCGCCGGGCTCGGCTTCACCGGCGTCAAGGGCTGAGTACGCCCGCACCCCCCGCTTCATCCACGCACCTTCTCTTCGGGACAAGAGAGAGGCACCTCCATGCCAGTCGCACGCCGCACATTCCTCCAGGGCACGGCCGTCGCCACCGGGGCCGCGCTGCTCCCGGCCGTCGCCGCCCAGACCGCGCACGCCGCGGGCGCGGTCACCGTCTCCGCCGACGGCATCACGCTCGTCGGCCAGAGCGACGGCAGCGTCCTGATCAGCGACGGCTCGGGCACCGCCCGCGTCCTGATCAGCCACTTCATGATCAAGGACAGCGTCCTCGGCCAGCAGCGCACCTACGGCGGCACGCCGACGCAGGTCACGCTGCCCGACGGCCGTAGCGCCGTGCGGATCACGTACACCATGGGCAGCGGCGCGTCCGGCGTCACGGTGCGCGGCACCTTCGACGTCACCGCGCACAAGGCCCACATGTCCTGGGAGGTCGGCGGCTCCACCACCCTGACGCCCACCGGCTTCATGGTCGCCCGCACCGTCCAGACGCCGAGCGCGGCCGAGTCGTACGAGGCGCTGACCACCTGGACGAAGGACCCGCGCGGCGGCATCCCGTACGAGGTCAACGCGGGCGCCGCGTACACCGAGACTTGGTCCGACACCCGGGGCTCCTTCTGCCTGGCCGCCAGCAACTCCACCTATACGACGGCCACTTGGCTGCACACCCCCGGCGCCGCTACGGGCACGGACACCGCCGCCACGACGGTGGACTTCGTCCTCGGCGGGCTGCGCCCGCGCGGCGCCGGGGTGCTGGCGGCGGGCAGGCCGCTGGGCGTGGAGGTGTGGACCGACCAGCCGTTCAACCTCTACAAGACCGCCGGGCAGACGATGACGCTCAAGGCGCAGGTGGTCAACGGCGGTTCGGCGGCCAAGCCGGTCACCGTGACGTGGTGGGCGCGGGACTTCGCGGGCACGCAGATCGCGGGCGGCACCGTCTCGCAGACCGTCGCCGCGGGCACCGCCTGGGACGCCTCCTTCCCGGTCGCCGCCCCCGCGCACGGCATCGTCTTCACCGAGGTCAGCGCCGTGAGCGGCGCCGACTCCGCGCTCGCCAGGACCAACCTGTCGGTGCTGCCCGACTTCGCCTACCAGGCGGGCGGCGAGTCGATGTTCGGCCTCGCCAACTACCCCTGGCTGCTCAAGCCGAGCCAGGCCGACGTGCTGGCGCTGCTGAAGCTGATCGGCGTGAAGCGGATCAGGATCGCCTACGCGGGCGCGCCCGGCATCGACACCGCGACCCTCGACGCCCACGGCATCCACCACAACGTGGAGCTGAGCGGTATCCCGATCGGCGGCAGCGCGGACCAGATCGCCGCCTGGGCCGACACCAACACCGCGAAGGCGACCGCCGCCGCCGCGGAGTACTTCGAGGTCGGCAACGAGGTGAACGCCCCCTGGATGGAGGGCCGGGGCGTCGAGGCGTACATCAGCGACGGGCTGAAGCAGGTCACCGACCGGCTGGCGGCGGCCGGTTCCACGATGAAGGTCATGAACGCGGGCCTCGGCGGCATGGACTACGTGTGGACCGAGAAGTTCCAGCAGGCGGGCGGCTGGGACCTCATCGACGCCTTCGCCTTCCACCCGGGGCGCGGCAACTTCACCCCCGACTACGCCCCTTCGCCCGACGACTGGGTGGAGGGCACCACCGGCACCTACTGGAACTTCCTCGGCGCGCTGCGCAAGGCCAAGGAGATCATCGCCGAGTACGGGCCGAAGGAGCTGTGGATGTCCGAGGCGTACGCCCCCACCAAGCCCAACTCCTGGTGGCAGGACACCTACCGGCACGCCGCCGAGAACGTGCTGCTCAGCCTGGCGCTGGCCAAGTCCGAGGGCGTGCGCGGCGTCAACTGGTACCAGTTGCACGACTCGACGATCCACCACCCGCAGGAGGCCGACCCGGACAACGTCGAGTTCCACTGCGGCATGATGCACCGCGACACCAGCGCCAAGCCGTCGCTGCTGGCGTACGCGACAGCCGCGCGCGTCCTCGACCAGGCCACGTACGTACGGCCGTTGGTCTTCGCCGACGCGGACGTGAAGGGGCTGCTGTTCACCACGCCCTCGGGCCCGGTGTCGATCCTGTGGACCCGCAAGGACGGCTACGTCCTCAACGCCGACCACGGCGCCGACTCCTGGTACGCCTCGCCCGAGCCGTGGACCGACCCGTGGCCGACGAAGACGCAGGTCGTCGCGCACTCCGGGACCGTGGCCGGGACGGTGCGGGAACTCAACTGCGTCGGCGAGGAGCGGACGTTGAACGCGGCCGGCGGGAAGGTCACGCTCACCCTGGACGGAGCGCCGCGCGTCTACTACGGCCTCGCCGCCAACCCCGACTGGAAGTAAGCACGTCATGAGGGGCCGAGAAGAGTCATGAGGACGTCATGAGGAACGACACCGCACGGCACGACATCACCGTCGTCGGCGGCGGCCTGGCCGGGGTCTGCGCGGCCGTCGCCGCCGCCCGGCTGGGCCGGACCGTGGCGCTGGTCAACAACAGGCCGGTGCTCGGCGGCAATTCGAGCAGCGAGGTCCGCGTGTGGGTCTGCGGTGCCACCGGGCACGGCAAGAACCACCACGCCCGCGAGGGCGGCATCATGGGCGAGCTGTTCGTCGAGAACCAGTACCGCAACCCGGACGGGAACCCGTACTACTGGGACACCGTGGTGCTCGACGCCGTGCGCGCCGAGCCCAACATCACGCTGTACCTCAACACCGATGTGCGCGAGGTCGACGCCGAGGGTCCCGACGACGCGCGCCGGATCACCGCGCTGACCGGCTGGACCATGGGCTCCGAGCGGCGCGTCCGCTTCGAGAGCGAGGTGTTCCTCGACTGCACGGGCGACGGCCTGATCGGCTACCTGGCCGGGGCCAGGCACCGCATCGGCCGCGAGGCGCGCGCGGAGTACGACGAGCCGTGGGCGCCCGAGACCGCCGACGACATCACGCTCGGCTCGACGCTGCTGTTCTACACCAAGGACGCCGGCCGCCCCGTCACGTACGTGCCGCCGGACTTCGCCAAGGACATCACCACGACGTCCATCCCGCAGCGCCGCATCATCAAGGCGGGCGACAACGGCTGCGCGTACTGGTGGATCGAGTTCGGCGGCGAACTGGACACCGTCCACGACAACGAGCGCATCCGCGACGAGCTGTGGTCGGTCATCTACGGCATCTGGGACCACATCAAGAACTCCGGCGAGTTCGACGCCGAGACGATGACGCTGGAGTGGGTCGGCTCGCTGCCCGGCAAGCGCGAATACCGGCGCTTCCTCGGCGACTACGTCCTCCACCAGGGCGACATCCTCGGCCAGACCGAATTCGCCGACCGCGTCGCCTTCGGCGGCTGGTCCATCGACCTGCACCCGCCGCAGGGCATGTACGCCACCGAGGCGGGCGCCAAACAGCGCTACGCGGACGGCATTTACCACATCCCGTACCGCAGCCTGTACTCGGTGAACACCGCCAATCTGCTCTTCGCCGGGCGGAACATCTCCGCCAGCCACGTGGCCTTCGGCTCGACGCGGGTGATGGCCACCTGCGCGACGATCGGGCAGGCGGCGGGCACGGCGGCGGCGCTGTGCGCGGACGCCGGGATCTCCCCGCGCGAGCTGGAAGTGGCGTCACTGCACCGGGCGTTGCTCCGCGAGGACGCCTCGGTGATCGGGCTGGCCTCCGACGACCCGGACGACCTGGCGCTGCGGGCGACGGCGACGGCGTCCAGCACCCTGGCGGACCTGACCGTCGAGACCTCCGGCGCCACCTGGCCGCTGACCGCCGACGCGGGCCTCGTCCTCCCGGCCGACCCCGCGCTCACCGGCCTCGAACTGCTGCTGGACGCCGAGCGCGACACCGTGCTGACCGTCGAGCTGTACGACCCGGAGCTGGGGCAGAACTATGTGCCGCGCCGCCTGGTCGGCTCGGTGTCGGTCCCGGTCGCCGCAGGGCGCGGCCAGTGGGTCAAGACCGGCCTGGAGTGGGCGCCGGACACCCCGCGCAACGCCTTCGTCGTCGTCCGCGCCGACCCGGCGCTCGCGCTGCGCGTCGCCGACCGGCCGACGCCCGGCGTGCTGTGCTTCACGCGGGTGCCGCTGCGACCGCAGGACGAGTCGCCGCAGCCGCTGCGCGAGTGGACGGACTCCGGCCTGCTGCGGCGGACCTTCTGCCTGCGGGCGGGGGAGACGGCCGCGTTCGCGCCCGCCAAGGCGGTCGACGGATACGCCCGGCCGTACGCGGGCCCGCACCTGTGGGTCTCGGAGCCGGTGCGCGAAGGCGCGCCGGAATGGCTGGAGTTGGCGTGGGACGAGCCGGTCGCGCTGCGCCGGATCGAGGTCGTCGCGGACGACGACGTCAACGAGGACCTGATCAATCTGCACCACCACAGGACCCCCTTCGACACGCTCCCGACGCTGGTACGGGACTATCGGGTGGAGGTGCGCGACGCGGCCGGGGCCGACTGGCGGGTGCTGGACCGCGTGACGGCCAACCGGCGCCGCCGCCGGGTCCACGTCCTGGAGGAGCCGGTCACCGCCCGCGCGGTACGGATCGTCGTCGAGGCGACCAACGGCGCCGCGTCCGCGCACGTCGTCGCCGTACGGGCCTACAGGTAAGGGAGTTGGCGGTGGTCACAAGGGTGCTGGTCACCGGGGCGGCCGGGCGGATCGGGCGGGCGGTCCTCGCGCTGCTCGCCGAGCGCGGCGTCGAGGCGAACGCGCTGGTCCTCGACGACCCCGGCGACCTGGGCCGGCTCGGCGCGCGGCTGGTCGTGACCGGCGACGCGGCCGACCCGGAGACCGTCCGCAGGTCCCTGGACGGCGCCGACGCGGTCGTCCACCTGGCGGCGATCCCGACGCCCGAACGCAACACGCCGCAGGAGGTGTTCAGCGGCAACACGCTCGCCACCTTCTCCGTACTGGAGGAGGCCGGGCGGGCCGGGGTGCGGCACGTGGCACTGGCCAGTTCGTGGGGGGTCACGGGACTGCCCTGGACCGGCGACCCGGCCCCGCACCCGCCGTACGTCCCCGTGGACGCCGCCATGCCCGGCCAGGTCGAGGACCCGTACGGGCTGTCCAAGCAGGTGGACGAGGTGACCGCCGCCATGATGGCGCGTCGGCACGCCATGAGCGTGGTCTGCCTGCGCTACCCGTACGTCGGCGGCTTCGAGGAGCGGCTGCGGGCGCACGCGGCGCTGGTCACCGAGCAACCGGCGTACGGCGCGCGGGACTTGTGGACGTATCTGGAGGTCGGCGACGCGGCGCGGGCCGCGCTGCTGGCCCTGCGGGTGACGCAACCCGGCGCGCATGTCGTGCACGTGTGCGCGCCCGAGATCCTGGTGCCCTTCCCCACCGAGGAGTTGATGCGCCGCTTCCACCCGACGACCCGCGTACTGCGTCCGCTGCCCGGCCGTACGGCACCGGTCGACACGGCGGCGGCGCGGCGGCTGTTCGGGTTCACGGCGGAACGCCTGATCGACGGGTGAGGTGACACCGGGCGGACACCGGCCGGACGGCGCCCGGTCGGCCGCGCGGTCGGGCTGGCGGTTGACGGCTGGTGAAGCGGAGGCCGCGCGGGCCGCTACCTTGGCCCGTACAACGCTGCCGTCGGGCCGGAGGAAAAGCACGTGAGCCGTCGCTTCGAGGAGATCGACTGGCGTCCGACGCCGATGGGCGAGATCAGCCTGCGGCGACGGCGGGACGTGGCGACCGGCGAGGACGTGCACGAGGTCAAACTCGGCGACGAGTTCCTGATGTCGAGCCTGTTCACCGCCGGTGAGATCGCGCTGTCCCGGCTCGGCCTGGCCGAACTCCCGGACGGGGACGGGGATGGGGACGGGGACGGGGACGATGGAGGGGACTCGTACGCGGATGTCGCCGTCGGCGGACTCGGCCTCGGCTACACCGCGCGCGCGGCGCTGGAGGACGCGCGCGTACGGTCGCTGGTCGTCATCGACGCGCTCGCCGAGGTGATCGGCTGGCACCGGGAGCATCTGGTGCCGCTGGGCGCGGAGTTGACGGCCGACCCGCGCTGCCGCTTCGTGCACGGCGACTTCTTCGCCCTGGCCGCCGACGCCGACGGGCTCGACCCCGAGACGCCCGGCCGCCGCTTCCACGCCGTGCTCCTGGACGTCGACCACTCGCCCGCCCACGTCCTCCACCCCCGGCACGCCGCCCTCTACCGCCCGGACGGCCTGCGGCGGCTGGCCGCCCACCTCCACCCCGGCGGCGTGTTCGCCCTGTGGTCCAACGACCCGCCGGACGACCCCTTCACCGCCACCCTCCGCGAGACCTTCGCCACGGCCGAGGCCCACGTCGTCACCTTCCCCAACCCGCTCCAGGACGGCGAGGCGACCAACACGATCTACGTGGCGCGCACGGCGTCCTGACGTTGGCGCCGTGCTGACGGACCGTCAGGCGGGCGCCGTGGTCAGGAAAGCGCGGGTCTCGGCGACCACACGGTCCTGGAACTCCGGCTCGCGCACCTGCGCGGACCGACGTGCGGGCGCTACGCCCTCGGCACCCGCAGAATCCGCAGCATCGTCGTCCGTAGCGCTTCCCCCAGCTCCTCGTCGGAGAGGTCGGCGAGGAGCGGCAGGGTCTCCGGGGCGAGGAGGGCGGTGCTGTAGGCGATGCGTTCGGCGGGTGTCGGCTGCTCGCCGTAGAAGAGGGTGAGGCCGCGCCGGTGCAGTGCGGCCACCTCTTCGTGGTTCTTGGTGGTGTGCCGCGCGTCCGGATCGGTGGAGGCCATCACGGCGTAGTGCCGGTTGGTGACGAGGAATTCGGCGAAGCCGTTGACCACGTGCTCGATGCGCGCCCGCCGGCCGCGCATCGCGTCGGCGTCGTCCAGCAGCGTCTCCATCCGGCGCATGCCGGGCTGCATCGCCGCGTGCAGGATGTCGCCCTTCGCGCGGAAGTGGTAGTAGACGGCGGCCTTCGTCAGGCCCAGCTCGTCGGCGATCATCTGGAGCGAGGTGGCGTTGTAGCCGAGTTCGAGGAAGAGCCGCTGGGCGGTGTCCAGGATCTGCTGCCTGGTCTGCTCGGCCTGCGCCGCACGGGTGGACATGCCCTTGGCAGGCGTCGGCATGGTTCTTGCTCCTCCTTCGTGGGCCGCGAGGACCGCACCGCAGCATACAAGCCGCCGGGGGCCCGGAAGCCGGTCGTCCGGCGGGTCACGGGCCCCTCGCGGGCCGGTCGCGGGCCGGTCGTGGGCGGCCCGTCTCACCGGCCGGGTGCTGGGTCGCGGGCGTGCCGGATCACCGGCCGAGGCCCGGTCACTCGCCAGCCAAAGACTAGTGACTCACCTGCCGATGTCCAGCGACTCACCATACGTTGGCAAGCGATTTACTTGACCTGCGGCTAGTGAATGCTTAACGTCAGGCTCGGCGTGCGCTACCCGAACCGGCCGTGGAGATATGTACCCATGTCAAGCTATTTGTACCGACTCGCCCGGCTCGCCTTCCGGCGCCGACGGCTGGTCCTGGCGTTGTGGCTGGTGGCGGCCGTGGTCGCCATCGCCGCCGCCCAGATCAGCGGCGGGAAGACCAACGACAACTTCACGATCCCCGGCACCGAGGCGCAGAACGCGTCCGACGTCCTGTCCGCCAAGCTGCCCGCCTTCAGCGGCGGCCAGAGCACGATCGTCTTCGCGACGACCCAGGGCAGCAGGAAGGTCACCGACCCGGCCACCATGAAGGTGATCGAGTCGGCCATGACCAAGCTGCGGACGGTCCCTCAGGTCTCCAACGTCGTCGACCCGTTCCAGGGCAAGCTCGTCTCGCAGGACGACAAGATCGCGCTCGGCCAGGTGCAGTGGTCGGCGGCGGCCACCGACGTCAAGGACGCCAACCTCGACCTGTTCAACGACGCGATGAAGCCCGTACGGGCGGACGGCGTCCAGGTCGAGTACAACGGCAGCGTCTATCCGGGCTGGCGGCAGGTGATCTCCGAGCTGCCCGAACTCATCGGCCTGATCGTCGCCTTCTTCATCCTGATGATCACCTTCGGGGCGTTCGCCGCGGCGGGCATGCCGATCCTGGGCGCGATCATCGGCGTCGTCACCACGCTGATGGCCATCACGGCCGTCGCGTCCGTGGTCACCATCGCCTCGGCCTCCACCACCGTCGCGCTGATGCTCGGGCTCTCCTGCGGCATCGACTACGGCCTGTTCATCCTGTCCCGGCACCGTACGAACCTGCTCAACGGCATGACGCCCGAGGAGTCCGTGCCGCTGGCCATGGGCACGGCGGGCAGCTCCGTCGTCTTCGCCGCGCTCACCGTGATCATCGCGCTGTGCGGGCTCACCGTCGTCGGCATCCCGTTCCTCACCGTCATGGGTCTGGCCGCCGCCGCCTCGGTCGCCGTCGCGCTGCTCATCGCGCTGACCCTGCTGCCCGCGATGCTCGGCTTCGCCGGGACCAAGGTCGCCACTTTCACCCGGCTGCCCTGGCTCGGCGCCCGCGCGGAGCGGGTCGCCCGCCGTTCGGCCGCCGACCCGGACAGCCCCAACGGCGCCCGCTGGGCCCGCTTCGTCGTACGCCACCGCATCCTCGTACTCATCGGCGGCGTCGCCCTGCTCGGCGTGCTGGCCATCCCCGCCCTCGATATCCGGCTCGGCCTGCCCAGCAGCGCCTCCCAGCCGAAGAGCACCACCCAGCGCAAGGCGTACGACCTCACCACCGAGGGCTTCGGCGCCGGTTTCAACGGCGCGCTGCTGATCGTCGCGCAGAACACCAGCAGCCCGGCGGACACCGCGGCCATCGCGGCGCGGCTCACCAAGGTGCCGGGCGTCGTCAAGGTGACGCCGCTGGCCTCCAAGAACGGGGTCTCACTGATCCGCGTGATCCCCAAGACCGGGCCGAACGACCCCGCCACCGCCGACCTCGTGCACACCCTGCGCGACGACCGGCAGCAGCTCGAAGGTCAGACCGGCACCGACATCCTCGTCGGTGGCACCACGGCCTCCAACATCGACGTCTCGGCCAAACTGTCCAGCGCGCTGCCGGTCTTCCTGATCGTCGTGGTCGGCCTGGCCTTCATCCTGCTGACCTTCGCCTTCCGCACCATCCTGGTGCCGATCAAGTCCATCCTCGGCTTCCTGCTGTCGATGGCCGCGGCCCTCGGCGCCCAGGTGGCGACCTTCCAATGGGGCTGGGGCCAGCGGATCTTCGGCATCACGCCGACCGAGACGATCAGCTTCCTGCCGATCATCATGCTGGCCATCATCTTCGGCCTGTCCAGCGACTACGAGGTCTTCGTCGTCTCCCGCATCAAGGAGGAGTACACGAAGAACGGCGACGCCCGCCGGGCCGTGCAGCGCGGCACCGGCCTGTCCGCCCGCGTCGTCACCGCCGCGGCCCTCATCATGTTCTTCATCTTCGTCGCCTTCATGTTCACCGACGACCCCACCATCAAGGCCATCGGCTTCAGCTTCGCCGCCGGCGTCTTCCTCGACGCCTTCGTCGTCCGCCTCACCCTCGTCCCCGCCGTCCTCGCCATCGTCCGCTCCAAGGTCTGGTACCACCCCCAGTGGTTCTCCACATACATCCCCGACCCCGACATCGAGGGCCAACGCCTCGAACACGAACTGAAATCCGGCCGCCTGACCTGACCCGCCCTGACCCCGGCCGCTCCGCGGTTCAGACCGAGCCGACGGCGGGCTCACCCCCCACCGTCGTCCCGAGCGGAACGCCGAGCCCGCGTTCCCGCCGCAGTGCCGAGCAGCGCCTGATACCGCAAGTTGCTCGGCCGCGCGGCGTCGGGTCCGAGACGTGCTTCCCAGTCCCGGCAGACGCCCGCGACGAGCGCGGCCACGGCCACGGGGTCGGCGCTCCGCCAGGACGGGAACCGCTCGGCCCAGGCCACAGCGGCCTCGTCCGGCCAACCGGCTTCCATCAACCGCACCGCGGTGAGCGCCACGTCCACCCAGGCGGGCCCTGAAGCGACCATGGCCCAGTCCACGACGCGCGCGCCGCGCGCGCCGATCAGCAGATTGTGGGGATTGGTATCCGTGTGCAGCAACGCGTCCCCGGCCAGCAGCAGTTGCTCGTCATCCGACAGAACGTGCGCGTAGCGGTCACCCAACCGCGGCGCCAAGCCGTCCGCGGTCACCTCCTGCATACGCGCCAGCGCCCGCGCGACCAGTGCCGTGTCGGCGGAGCCCGGGGTGAGGTCGGCGTGCCGACCGTCGATGTACTCGAATACCAGCACATCCCACCCGGCGACCGTCACCCGGGCCAGCAACAACGGTGCCACCCCGGCGACCAGCGGGTTCGCCGCGACTTCCCAGTCCTGGCCGACAACCCCGTCCGTGTCCGAGACCGGAACGCCCTTGACGAACACCCGCCCGTCCGCGGTGGCCAGTACGGCGGCGGTCTGGCACGTCAGCCCCTCCGCCACCGGCACCCAACCCGTCACCGCCCCCACGTACCCACCCACCGCTACCCGTACGGCGGACGGCAGCGCGTCCCATTCGGTACGTGGCATCCGGGCACCTCCGACGAAAGGTCCCCGAGGCGACCGCTTCGGGGCCGAACACGCTACTGCGTCGCCCCGCACTTCCGGCAGCGAATCTTGCCCGACCATCCGACCCACTCGTGATCGCAATTCGGCACGACGGTGGGCGGCCTGGTCGCGGTCGCCGGGATCTGCGCGTACGACTCCGACGCGCAGGGCCTCGCGCAGCGGTACTTCCACCAAGCGCTCCGCCTCGCAAAAGCCTCCGGTGACGGCGCCGACATGTCGCCCGCGCTGGCGACCGACCTGTACGCGATGCAGGCCAAGGCGTTCTCCCGCATGGGCGACCAGGCAGCCTCATCAGCCTGCGCGACTGGACCCCGGCCCAGACCTACGCTGCCGAAGCCGTACGCGCCCAGGCGCACGCGCGCGGTTCCGTGCACCGTCTGGCCACGCTCGCCACCGCCGACCTCGGTCGCGGCAACCCCGAGCAGGCCGCCGCCCACAGCCTCACCGCCCTCACCTTGGCCCAGGGCCAGGAATCACAGCGCCTGACCGGCCGTCATCTCGATCATTACCTCATCCGCCAGCGGCCGGTCGCCCTGGCCACCACCGTCAACGAAGCCGGTGAAGCCCTCCTGCTGTGGCGCCACCGCTTCATCACCGACAGCTGGGGCTGGGAACTGGCCGCCGGTGTCGTCGAGCACGGAGAGGACGTCGAAGCCGCGGCCGCCCGCGAAATGCTCGAGGAAACCGGCTGGCGCCCCGGCCCCCTCCGCCACCTGCTGACCGTCGAGCCCTCCAACGGCCTCACCGACGGCCGCCACCACGTCTACTGGTCCACCACCGCCGAACACATCGGCCACCCCGAGGACGACTTCGAGTCCGAGCGCCGCGAATGGGTCCCCCTGTCCTCGGTCCCGACCCTGATCGAACGCGGCGAGATCCACTCGGCGAACGCCGTCGCCGCTCTCCTTCTGCTCCACCACATGCACGCCACCGCGTGAGTCCGGCACCGCCGGTCAGACCGAGCCGAGGTCGATCTCCGCGGCGAAGGGGACCACGGCCTTCACGGTGCCGCTGAACACGGCGGTCTGTTCGACCCTCCGGTCCCGCCAGGGGGTGCCGGGGAACCCCGGTCGCAGTAATCTGCGTCGACGCCTATGAGCGCGCGTGAGCGCGGCGACGGCCGCCGGGGGGCGGGCAGGGGCGGATGAGGGGGACGGCACACGATGGACGGAAACGACGGCTCCGGCAGACCGGCGTACGACCCGGCCAAGGGCTACGGCGGCACTCCCGCGAGCGGCGGCGGTACGGGCTACGGCGGCGGGGGCGGGGACGGGCTGTGGAGCGTGCCCGGGTACAGACACGAACGTGACCTCGGCGCGGGCGCGTCCGGCCGGGTCGTGCTGGCCACGCACATCGCCACGGGAACGGCGGTGGCGGTCAAGTACCTCGCGGGACCCCTCGGCGGCGACCCGCGCTTTCGCACCGCCTTCCGCGCCGAGGCGGAACTCCTCGGCGGCCTGCACTCGCCGTACATCGCGCGCTTCTACGAGTACGTGGAGGACGGCGGGAACGCCGCGATCGTGATGGAGCTGGTCGACGGCATCGCGCTGCACGCGCTGCTGCGGCAGGAGGGCGCGACCGATCCGGAACCGGCGCTCGCGGTGCTGAAGGGCTCGCTGCTCGGCCTGGCCGCCGCGCACGCGGCGGGGGTGGTGCACCGCGACTACAAGCCCGCGAACGTGCTGGTCACCACGGACGGCGTGTCCAAGCTGGTGGACTTCGGCGTCGCGGTGCGCAGCGGCGAGACGGGCGCGGTCGCGGGCACGCCGTCGTACATGGCGCCCGAGCAGTGGGCAGGCGGCCCCGCCACCCCGGCGACCGACGTGTACGCGGCCACCGCGACCTTCTACGAGTGCCTGACCGGCAGCAAGCCGTACTCCGGCTCGACGATGTTCGAACTGGCCGTGCAGCACGCCGAAGCGCCCATCCCCGACGAGCGGGTGCCGGAGCCGGTGCGCGGTCTGGTCACCCGCGGTCTGGGCAAGACCCCGCAGGAACGCCCGCAGAGCGCGGCCGAATTCGTCGCGGAACTCCAGGCGGTGGCGGGCGCCGCGTACGGCGAGGACTGGGAGGAGCGCGGGCAGCGCAAACTCGCCGCGCTCGTGGCCCTGTTGCCGCTGCTGCTGCCGTTCGGCGGCGGCAGCGCCGCCTCGGGGACGACGGCCTTCGCGCACACGCAGCTCGGGCAGGGGGCGGGCGTCGCCTCCGGCGCGGCCCCCGCGCCGACTCCGGGCGCGGCGGCACCGGGCGACGCCCTGGTCGCGCTGGAGCGGCACCGCCCGGTACGCCCGGCCCGCTTCGGGCGGCGCGCCAAACTGGTGGCGGGCGCGGTCGCGGCCGTCCTGATATCCACCGGGCTCGTCGTGACCGCGGTGGCCACCGGCGGCGACGGTCCCTCCGACGAGGTCACCGCCGCCTCGACCCCCTCGGCCCTGACCTCCCTGGTCTCCGGCCAGCCCGTCGCCCCCGCGACCGCCACCCCGGCGTCCGGTTCCCCGTCCGCGTCCCCCTCGGCATCGGGGTCCGCGTCCCCGTCCCCGTCCGCCTCGGACAGCGCCTCACCGAGCGGTACGACGACGACGGCGCCGGTCGATCCCCCGACGACATCGGCGCCGACATCGACGCCCCCCACCACGGCGCCCACGACGCCGCCGACGACACCGCCGACCACGACGACGCCACCCGCGCTGGTCGTGGACTCGGTCGCCATCGTGCGGTTCATCTGTAGCGCGGGCGCCGGGCACACGGCGGTCGCGGCGGTCACCGTGCAGGGCAACGGAGCCGACGACGGCACCTTGGTCCTCACCTGGGCGCACACCACGGCGTCGGGACTCGTGTCGGGAGCGGTCACCGAGTCGTACCCGATCCCCAAGGGCGAGACGTCCTCCACCCAGTCCTACACTCACGCGTTCGGCGTCAGCCGCTTCCCCGGCTGGACGCTCACCGTCTCCTCGACGCCCGCCGCGGGCAAGGGGAACGGCTCCTCACAGACGATCGACGCCTGCTGACCCGCACTTCGGCCCTCCGCCAAGGAACCCGCCCATGCCGCACGACCGTGACCGCGACCAGAGCCGTGACCCACGCCTGCACTTCAGCACCCGGCCGCAGGCCGCCCCCGCCCCCGCCCCCGCCCCCGCCGCGCCGGACGGCGGCACCTTCCGGCTCAGCGACCTCGGCTTCGGCGGCGCGCGCGATACGGACGGCGCGCGCGGTACGGACGGCGCGCGCGGTACAGGCGGCGCGCGCGTCGGGGGCGGCGCGGGCGGCACCGAGGAGCCGGACGGCGCGACCGTACTCGACCCCGACTCCTGGTCCAGCGAGGTCCCGGAGGCGGAGACCTTCGCGCCCGGGCTGCGCCGCTTCGGGCCCGGGGTGCCCGAAGGGCCCGAGCCGTCGGTCGGTACGGAGCGGACCGCCGCCGTGTGGCACGGCACCGTGCGGCCGGGGGAGCCGGTGCTGCCGCCCGAAGAGCCGCGCGGGAAACGGGCGTTGGGCGGCTGGCTGCTCGCGCTGCTGGTACTGCTCGGGGTGGTGGCGTATCTGCTGTGGCAGCACTGGCCGGGCTCGGTGAAGGTCGACGGCGTCAGCGTCCGCAACGACACCGCCGTCCAGGGCTGCCACAGTACGGCGAAGGTGGTGGGCACGCTGCGGACCAGCGGGGACGCGGGAACGGTGCGCTACCGGTGGCGGCGCAGCGACGGCACGCTGTCCGACGAGTTGCGGCAGCGGGTGGCGAAGGGGCGGCGCAGCACCGACGTCGTGCTGCTGTGGTCCTTCGACGGCCGCGGCACGCTCCAGGCGACCGCGACCCTCGAAGTGCTCTCCCCGCAGCGGCAGTCGGGGTCGTACACCTTCACCTACCGCTGCTCCTGAGGCCGTTGACGCGCGCGGTCAGCCGATCCGCGCCGCCCCGTACGGGAGCAGCCGCACCGGACCGACCAGGCCGTACGGCTGGCGCGGCGATCCGCCGTAGACGCCCGGATCGCTGACGCGCAGCCGGTTGCCGAGGGTGGTGGCGACCTCGACCTCGATGGTGTTGTCGCCCTGGCGCAGCCAACCGCCCAGGTCCACCACGGGGTTGATGTGGTCGACGGGGTCGAGGCGGTGGCCGTTGACCGTCACGCGGCAGGTGTCGTAGACGGTGCCGAGGTCGAGCAGCGCGCCGTGGCCGCCGGTCCAGGCGCGGCCGAGGCGGACGGTGGTGCGGTAGCGGCCGATGCCGGAGACGTCGGCGAGCGCGGGGATGTCGGGCCAGGCGGCGAGCGCGTCGAGGGTGAGCGCGCGGCGCACGACCCTCGTCTCGGTGGCGGTGGCGCCCGGCTGCCAGTCCTCGACGTCCAGCCGCCAGCCCGTGAGCTGGGTGGGCTGCGGCACGCCGGAGATCCGGCTGCGCACCGTGCGGCGGCCTTGGGACAGCTCGGTGACGTACTCGCCGTCGGCGGAGCCGCGTACGGTCAGCCGCCCGTCGGCGAAGAGCACGGTGTCCGCGGTGGTGGACACCGCGTGCGGGCCGCTGCCCGTGCGGTCGCCGAACAGGCCGGGCACGCCGAGCGCGACGACCATGGTCTCGCCGGGCTGGAGCGCGACGCGCAGCGTGACCGTGTCGCCGTTCTCGGTGTACGTGCCGATCCGCCGCACGCGTCCGGTCCACAGGTCCAGCAGGTACGGGACGTGGCGGGTGCTGCCCCGGCGCAGGGTCACCTCGTGGTCGACGGCGGCGACCGGCGGCTTGACCGTCTCGGCGTGCTTGCCGTTGCAGAAGTAGAAGTAGTCGACGCCGTCCGCGTACCGGTGGGCGTTGAGCAGCGTGGAACTGGTCGCGTACGAGACGAGCGGTGTCACGCCGAGGTCGGCGAGCGCGGCGCCCACCGCGGTCTTGTCGGTGATCTGCCGGACGCGCGGCTGGGCCAGCAACTGGGCCAGCACCGCGCGCAGTCGGGCGTCCTGCCCGCCGGTGTCCAGGCCGGGGACGGTCGCGGTGCTCCAGTCGCCGAGCAGCACGATCGGCAGCCCGGCCTTGGTGAACGCCAGGAATTTCTCGGCGACTTCGACCGGCAGCGTGCAGGTGGACCCGGCGAAGAAGTCGGCCTCCACGAACAGGGCGCGGTACGCGGGTCCGCCCGCCGCCAGCACCCCGTTGGTCACCCGCGCCGACGGCAGGCTCAGCAGCGGCTCGCTGATGAACTGGTGGTTCCAGCCCAGCGGTATGCCGGTCGAGGTGAACCAGGACGCGCCGATGCCGGTCGCGGTGTAGCCGGTCTGCCGGAAGATCGCCACGTCCTGGCGCGGCTTCCCCGCTTGCAGGACCTGGTGCACACGGGCCAAGTAGCCCGACATGTCGGTGATGTGACGCCACGTCGGATGCCGCGGTCCCCACGACTCCCCGTAGCCGACACCGCCGTGGTAAGGGGTGAAGGCCGCGTATCCCGGCCAGGCCACACCGGGCAGGGCCGCGTACGAGAAGCCGTGGATCACGGTCTGGTTGACCCCGGCCGCGTACGCGCCGCCCATCGTGCGCAGGAACTTCTGCCAGGTGGTGCTGTACGCGCCGCCGGTGTACGCGCCCGACTCGCAGGACAGAATGGTGCTGCCCGCCATGTCCCGCCCGCCGGCCAGGCACCGGTAGTCGTCCAGGTTCTTGAAGCCCAGCGACTCGCCCTCGGGGATGTCCAGGAGCGCGGCGGTCGCGATGGCGTCGGTCTGGAGCCCGTACGGCTGCGCGCGCAGCTTCAGTCCGAAGGTGCTCGCCCACTTCTTGATCGCGGTGACGTGGTGGGTGTTGTACAGCTCCGAGACCGTCTGCCAGAAGTCGTGGCGTACGCGGACGGTCAGCGCGGCGCCGTACGCGTAGACCTGGTTGCTCTTGTTGAGCAGCAGCGCGGGCAGGTACGGCAGCAGGTCGTAGCCGCGGCGGCGGGCGAATTCGGCGGGCAGCGCCGGGGTCCACAGCAGGGCGCGCGACTCCAGCTCGATGGAGTCCTCGAAGAGGGCGCCGCCCGCGCGGGCGATCAGCCGGCGCACCGGGCGGGTCAGCAGGTCCGACTCCCAGAAGTCGGTGATCGCGCGGGTGCCGGCGGGGCTGAAGTGGTCCACGACGTACGCGGTCGGCGCGGTGTGCGGCCCCGCCTCGGGGGTCTGGCCGGTGCCGCGCAGCCAGTGGGCGAAGAGCAGCCAGGACCCGCCGTCGTCGGGCGCGGTCCAGGTGACGGCGCCGTTGGTGACCGTGCGCGTGAGGTCCACCAGGGTGGCCGGGTCGAGGCCGGTCTCCTTGCGGGTGCTGTTGGCGGTGTCGACGCGGACCGCCTGCACGGCGAGCAGCGTGGCCTTCGCGGCGGCCGGGTCGGCGGCGACGACGGGGGCCGGGACGGGTCCCTCGTAACGGGCCCCGGCGGCCAACGCGGCGACACCGTAGGCGAGTTCCTGTACGGCGGCCGGGCTGTCCGGGGTGATCGTGGGGACGGCGGTCGGCCAGGCGGGGCCCGCGGTGAGGTCGACGGTCAGGCCGCGGCGGTCGGCCTGCTCCAGCGCGGCCTCCATCCCGGCGACCCAGCTCGCGCTGCCCCAGCCGTGGTGCGCGGTGTCCAGGACGGCCGGGTCGTCCACGCTGTGGTGGACCGCGGCGATCTCGACGCCGCCGAAACCGGCGTCCGCGATCTGGTCGATCTCGCGGCGGATCTCGGCGGGCTCGACCAGCCCGTCCGGCCACCACCAGCGGAATTTGGGCCGGACGGGGGCGGGCGGGGCGCTGAACCAGGAGGCGGAGCCGGGGGCGCCGGGTCGGCACGGTGCCGGGTGCGCGGAGGCGCTGCCCGCCGCTCTCGCCCCTTCGGCCGCGTGCGCGGTGCCGGTGGCCGCGCCCCACGTGAGGGCCGCGCCCGCGGCGGCTCCGGCCTGGAGGACGCGGCGGCGGGCGACACCGGTGTCCGGGCGGCTGTCGTCGGCGTGGCTGGCGTCGTCGGTCATGGTGCGCGTCTCCTCGTATGAAACGTTTTAAGTTCCGGGCGGACGCTATGGCCGAGAATTGTCAGACGTCAAGGGGGTGGACTTGTCAGATTCATTGAACAGATTCAATCGAGCGGGGAAATGCATGCCGCGGGGCCGAGGGCGGCACCCGTGGCGCGCGCCCGTCCGCCGCGCGCCCCGCCCCGCGCCCGGCGCCGTGTCCGCCCCGCGCCCGGCGCCGCGTCCGCCCCGCGCCCGGCGCCGTGTCACGCTCCGCCGTATGGAGGAAAGTTTCATCCGCACTCTGTTCTGCGGTGGTTACTTGGCATTAAGTTCCAACGACAGCTGCCCGCACGGAATTTGACGCTCTCCCTCACCCCCACCACGGGAGCACACATGTCGGTCCCTGAGCACTTCGCCATGCCCCGCGCCGCCCAGTCCCGCACCGCCCAGTCCCCCGCCGCCGAGTCCGGCACGGACGAGTCCCGCGCCGCCCTGTCCCGCCGCCGCTTCCTCGCCTCGGCCGCCGTGCTCGGCGCGAGCGCGGGAGCCGTGATCGTCGGCGCCGCGCCCGCCTCCGCCTCCGCCGCGCGGATCGTCCCCGAGCCCAACATGTTCGACACCACGGCGTGGGGCGCCCGCCCGCCGTCCTCCCCGGTCAGCCTGGCCGGGAACAACCCCAACAAGATCGTCGTGCACCACACCGCGTTCGCGAACACCGCCGACTCCGGCACGTCCGGCTCGTTCGCCATCGCGCACGAGATCCAGGACCTGCACATGGACACCAACGGCTGGATCGACACCGGCAACCACTTCACCATCAGCCGGACCGGCATCATCATGGAGGGCCGCCACCGCAGCCTGGAACGGCTGCTCGCGGGCAGCAACATGGTCGTCGGCGCCCACACCGTCGGCCAGAACACGCAGGGCATCGGCATCGAGAACAACGGCACGTACACCTCGGTCGCGCCGCCGTCGATCCTCTACGCCAGCCTCGTCAGCCTCTGCTCGTACATCTGCTACAAGTACGGCCTCGCGCCGACGCAGATCTTCGGGCACCGGGACTTCAACGTCACCGAGTGCCCCGGCGACAAGCTCTACGCGATGCTGCCGCAGCTCCGGTCGGACGTGGCGTCCCGGATGTAGCGGCGGGTCCGCCCGGTGCGGCGCCGGGCCCGCGCGGGTTCGGCGCCGCGCCGTGCGGACCTCCGGGTTCGGCGCCGCGCCAGGCCCGCGCGGACGCCAAGGAGGCCGCCGAGTCCCTCGACACCTGGCAGTCCGCCCACGCGTCCCGTATCGCGGCCCCGCTGTCGAGGCACGGCTGTCGAGGCACGGCTACGAGGACTGAGCCGGGCGCCAGCCCAGGGCCGGGCCCAGGGCGCCGGCGAGGTCGGTGAGGATCTGGACGTAGTCCTCGTGGGCGAAGGTGAAGGGCAGGGCGAAGGCGACCTCGTCGATCTCGCGGAAGGCGGCGTGGGCGTGGAGGCGTTCGGCGAGCTGGGCCGAGGGGCCGACGAAGTCGGGGGAGAAGAGCATGCGCGCCGGGCCCTGCGGAGCCGTGGTGCGCGGGAGGCGCTTGCGGGCGTACTCCTCGTAGCGGGCGCGCTGCGCGGGCGTGGCGCTGTCGGTGGGGATGACGACGAGGCCCTGCGAGACGCGGGCGCGGTCGCCGTCGGGGTGGTGGGCGCGGAAGGTCCTGATGTGGGAGAGCTGGATGTCGGCGAAGTCCGGCGCCGGGCCCGTCACCGCCGCCTCTGCCGCCTCGGCCTCCGCCGGATTCTCCGACTCCGCCGCCTTCTCCCGATACTCCGGCTCCTCCGCCTTGACGACGCTGCTCGTCAGGAAATTCATGCCGTTCTCGCCCGCCCACCGCGCCGACCGCAGGCTCGCGCCGCCGTACCAGAGACGGCCGCCGAGGCCGGGGGAGTGCGGCTGGACGCGGTCGGAGAAGACCTCGATGCCCTCGACGCCGCTGAAGTCGGTGGCGCGCTCGCCGCGTACGAAGTCCAGCAGCCGCCGGACGCGCGGGTAGCCGAAGTCCTCGGCGTCGGCGGTGTCCGGGTAGAGCGCGGGCCCGACCTGCTCGAAGTGCGTGGGCGGCCCGACGCTGACGCCGGGGTTGAGCCGTCCGCCGGACAGGATGTCGACCGTCGCCAGATCCTCGGCCAGCCGCAGCGGATTCTCCCAGCCCAGCGGGATGACGGCGGTGCCCAGCTCGATCCTGCGGGTGCGCTGGCTCGCCGCCGCCAGCACGGCGACCGGCGAGGAGATCCCGTACTGGAGGTGCCGGTGCCGCACCCACGCGCTGTCGAAGCCGAGCCGTTCGCCCAGCTCGATGATCTCCAGCGTCGACTCGTGCCCCCGCCGGGGATCGGCCTCGTCGAACAGCCCGATGGTCAGGAAGCCCAGCTTCCGCAACGGCTCGGATTCCAGCGGCACAGCACGCCTCCCACGTTTCCGTCCATACTCACGCCCGCCCGCCGCCCCCGCACTCCGTACCCACCGCGACCTGAGTACGAGCACGGATGATTCGGACACATCCGCGCGGCCACACTGGTCCAGGAGCGAAGATCACCTACGCGAGAGGCGGCAGCGCCGTGCAGACCAACCATCCCCGTCGGCCCCGGATTCCCGCCGGCCCCCGGCTCACCCTGATCGGACTGTCCCTCGCGGGCGTCGCCTTCATGGGGCTCGGCTCGGCGTGCAGCATGCAGGACGCGATGTGCTCGGGCGGGGAGTACCCGGTGGCGTCGGTCGGGCCCCCGGCGGGCGGCGGGGCCTGCGTGTCGGACAAGGAGGAGCCGCCGAAGGGCTTCGTGCGCTACCCGAAGGGCAAGGTCCCCCGGCACGTGGACGACAAGTGGGACAAGTACTGGCAGGAGCACTCCCTGGACGCCGAAGGCAACGAGGTGAAGTGAGGCCCCGCCGCGGGGGCGGGACCTCACAAGGCGTGCCGGGCCCGCGTACGGATCGGCGTACGCGGGTACGTAGCGGCTACTTCAGCGTCACCGTCGCCGACGCCGTCAGGCCGCCCGAGGCGACCGTCACCGTGACCGTCCCGCGCCGCAGCGCGGTGAGCGTGGCGGTCGTCGGGTCCAGGACCGCGAGGGTCCCGGGACGGCGCTTGGCGGCCTTGGCCTCGGAGGGCGAGTCGGTGACCAGGACGCCCGCGGACCCCGACCAGACCACCGTGGCGGGGTAGCGCAGCGGAAAGCGCAGTCCGAACTCGCTGGTGATGCCGGTGGCCGCCAGAGCGGCCGACGTGCCGACGGGCACGGGACCGTCCGCCGTCAGCTCGATCCCGTCGATGACCGGGCGGCTCTCGGCCCGCAGCCACTCGCGGGTCCGCGGGCTCGGCTGCCCGGCCCGGACGCGCGCGGGCCTGGGGTCGACGCCGACGTGCATCCAGCCGAAGAAGCCGCCCTGGTCGGGCGAGCTGTAGGGCGTCTTGCCCACGGCCGGGGTGGTGACCTCCAGGACGCCGTCGGTCCGCGTGACCGACGCGGTGTGCGCGTGGCCGGTGAAGAGCGCGACCGGCTTGCCGGAGGTCTCCCGGAAGTCGGCCAGCCACTTCTGGAGGAGCCCGGCCTCCAGTTGGTCGGCGAGCTGTGAGGCGCCCGCGCCCGAGGGGTCCCGCAAGGGGTGGTGGAAGGACAGCACGACACCGGTCACCGACCGGTCCCTGGCCGCCTTCGCCAACTCGGCCTGGAGCAGCGGCACTTGGTCCCAGTCCGAGGTCCGCATGTCGCCGGTGTGCGAGTCCAGCAGGATGAAACGGGTCCCCTTGTGGTCGAAGACCTGCCGGTTGGGGCGGCCGGTCACGGCGAGGAACGCGTCGAGGCCGCCGGTCGCGGACAGACCCGCCTCGTGGTTGCCGGGCGTCCAGTACACCGGCAGCCCGGCCGGTACGTGGTCGCGCAGCAGCCCGTTGGCGAGTGCGAAGTCCTCGGGGTTGTTGTTGTCCACGAAGTCGCCGTTGATCAGCAGGAAGTCCGGCCGGGTCGCGACGGCCTGGCCGAGCGCGGTCACCGCCTGCCGCCCGGAGAAGGAGTCGAGCCCGGCCGCCGCGCTGACGTGCAGGTCGGACAGGACCGCGAAGGTCCACCGCCGGTCCGGCAGTCCGCCCTGCTCGACGACGTACGGGTCGGGCTGCGGGGCCTGCGAGGTGTCCGGCTGCTGCCCGACCTGCGCGGCGAGCCCGTCGAAGTCGAGCCGCCCCGCGTTCTTGTTGGTCTGCGACGTCTCCGCGATGTAGATCCGCAGCAGCGTGACCGGCTCCGAGTACCCGGCGGGGAGGTCCCCGACGACCCGCCGCCACCCCGTCCAGTCCACGGTCAGCGCGAGCGTGAACGGCACATTGGTGGTGCCCTGCGAGTACATCATGCAGCGCAGCCAGTGGTTGTTGCCGTCGCCGTTGACCCACAGCGCGATCCGCTTCGTGCCCGTGGGCAGCGTGATCGGACCGCCGCCGGCCACCGCGTACGCCGCCGACGTACTCGTCTGCCCGGTGAAGTCGTACGTGAGCCGCAGCGCGTGGTTGTCGGCCGCCGCGCCCGGCCGGTCGGGGGCGGCGACGAAGGCGACCGACGCCGTGCCCCGCGCGGCCAGCGCCGTCCAGTTCTCGGCCGGCTCGAACTCGGCCAGCGACACGTCGACCAGGCCGACCGTCACCGGCAGCCGGGCCGTCACATCCCCCACGGTCGCCGTCAGGACGGTGGCCTTGCCGACCGCGCCCGTGTCACCGGTGATCCGTAGGCTGCCGTCGGGCTGCGCGGCCACCGTGATCAGGGCCTTGTCGTAGGCGAGTCGGACGTCACGCGGCGCGACGGGCGCGTCGAAACCGTCCGCGTCGTACCCGGTCAGGCTGACCGACGCGGTCGCGCCGGGGTCGATGGTGACGGCCCGCTCGGTGAACGCCAGCCGGTGCAGGTCGCCGAGGACCCGCAGTTCGTGCGCGCCGTCCGCGTCCCCGGTACGGGCGCGCAGCGTTCCCGCGCCGGGCTTCCTGGCGCGGAAGACGCCGTCGCGCGCGGTGCCGAGGGAGCCGGGGGAGGCCGACCACCGTACGGGGTCGCGGTGTTCGTCGATCGGCACCGGCGCCCACGTCTCGTCGTAGCCCGCCGCCGCGACGTCCACGGTCAGCCCCGGCACGACGCGGTCGGCGCGCGGGCGTACGTCGAGGCCGCGCAGCCGCCCCGAGCCCTTGCGGGCGGCGAAGAGGCCGACGCCGTTGGGCACGGGCCGCTCGCCGCCGTCCGAGGGGGTGTTGACGACTCCGGCCCCGGTGTCGCCGGGCCTGCGGGCGACGATCTCGGTGGAGCCGCCGCCGTCGAGCATGAACGCCTCGGTGGCGCCGAGCCGCACCAGCAGCTTGGCGGTGTCGTCGAAGCTGAGCCCGGCGGAGAAGTTGGCCGAGCCGTCGATCGCGACGAGCAGCAGGCGGTGGCCGCCGTCCAGCCACGCGATGGCGGTGCGCGGCTTGGCCGCGTCGTTGCCGGTGCTCGGCGGGAAGTCGATCGCCGTGCCGCCGCGCACCAGCACCTCGCCGCTGCCGAGCGCGGTGCGCAGCGCGACGGGCGCGTTCGTCCGCGGCGCGAAGTCGACGGTGACGGCGTCACCGGGCTTGGCGGCGGCCAGTTGGGCCGCCGCCGCGCCCCGGCCGAGCACGACGAGGCCGCCGTCCGGCACCGCGGTGTCGGTGAGTCGGGCGTTGACGGCGGTGATCTTCCCGCCCGCGACGACGAGTTCGGTGTACGGGCCCGCGTCCTGGATGAGCGTGCGGTGCCCGGCGCCCCACTCCGGGGTGTACGCGGCGACGCCGTCAGCGGGCACCGAGGGCGAGTTGAGGGCGGTGAGCGGCCGTCGCGTCCCGGCGACCGTGACCGTACCGGTGAGCACCAGGTCGGCCAGCCGGGCCACCCGGTCGGCGCCGATCGCCGCGACGGTCGCCGTCTTGTTCGTGCCCTTGCGGAGCGTGCCGTCCTGGATTTCCGGGCCCTCGGCCGCGAAGGTCTCGGTGATGTCGAAATAGTCGCCGTTGACGGCGGCCACGGCGTGCTGCGCGTTCGCCGCCTGGGCGAGCGGACGCGGATCGCTCACCTTGTCCGCGACGAGGTCCACGCCGACCGACGCGTTGCCGAGATCGGCGTTGAGCACATGGACCCGCGTCCAGCCGGTGCGGCCGAATGTGTCGAAGGAGGTGAGGACGATACCCGGCGCGACCGGGTAGTCCGCGCGGCCCGCCACGAGGGATTCCCCCGGAACGGCCAACTGGTAATTCGGCGGCTTGTATTCGGCGTAACCGGGGTATTTCGCCGATTCCGGCGGAGTGAACGCCGGTGCGCTCCCGGCCTGTCCCGATGTGCCCTGTCGGCTCGTTTGCGCGCTCGCGGTTCCGGCGGTCGCGGTGAGTCCGGCGGCGACGGCGCCGACGATGAGGCCGCGTCGCGTTATCCCCGAGGCGGCACTGGTTTGCTGATTCTCCATGGCGCATCACGCTATGGGTTTTTGCCGTCGATGAGATGAACGAAAACGTAGGTGAGGACATCGGGTTGCCGGTGCGCGGGAGGATTGCGCCCGAACGGCACCGTGGGCGGCGCCGCCTGCCGCACTTCACGTCGTTGAGGCGGGTGCGGAACGTCCGCATTTGGCGGGCACGTCGGGATATTGCCGCCCAGGAGGCGGCGCGGCTTTCCCAAAAGCACACAGGTCGCTTGCAACCCCTCCCGTTACAGCTGTTAGTTTCGGTCGGCTGCCCCTTCGCGGGGGACGTGGACATCCCTGCGGCCCACCCTCGGCCGCGAAGCCAGCGGAGAAAGACCACGAATGGATTACTGCTACACGTGCCGCCGCTCCGTCAACGGGGCGCTGGTGTGCCCGGGTTGCGGCGCCTACGCGCCGGAGACGGACGCGGCACCGGTCTCGTACGCGGACCCGGCTCCGTACGAGCCCGCCGCGTACATACCGGAGCCCTCCGTCTTCCCTGCCGCCCCTGCGGCTTCGGCTTCGGCTGACGAGGAGAGGACGGCATCCGTCGTCGGGCCCTCTTCGCTCGTGCCCCGCTTGCAGGGCGGACGCGCCGCCCGGCGACGGCAGTTGGAGCGGTGGAAGAAGAACCGGCGCCGTGCGGGCGTCGCCACGGCGGTGGCCCTCTTCGGCGGCGGCGTGACCGTCGCGTCCATGCAGAACCACGGCTCCGGCCGGGGCACGACGGCGTCCTCGTCGTACGACACCGTGACGCCGGTGACGCTGCGCACCGACAACGCGCAGGCCACGGACCCGACGTCGGGCCCGCACGCCGCCGCGCCCGCCACCCAGCGGCACACCCGTACCCCGGCGCTCCCCACGGCCGAGGCGACCCACCCGGCCGCCACCAACGCCGGTACGGCCCCGCTGCCCGCCACTTCCCCGGCCACCGGCCCGGCCCCGTCCGCCTCGACGGCTCCTTCGACGCCCCCGTCGACCGGCACGCAAGCCGTGAACACCGGCACCGGCACCGCCGCCGACACCCCCGCGGACCCCGGCACGACGACGACGGCGCCCCCGGCCACCACCCCCGCCGACCCCGCGCCGCCGAGCACGTCCCCGACGACGCCGCCCGCGCACCAGGGCCTGTGCATCCTGATCCTCTGCCTGCCGTAAGACCCCGGCCGGGACGTGCCCCGTAGGGGCGTTGGCTCCGCCCCCGGCGGCGGCCCCAACGCCCCTAAAAGATCAGGTGCACCGCACCCGTATGGCGCGGGCTAACAGAAGGCCTCGCGGACCGACCCGCCGACCGCGGCACACCACGTGCTCAGGTCGACCTTGCCGTTGGGGCGCAGGCCGTGCAGCCGCTGGAGATCCTGGACGGCCTTCTGGGTGGCGTGGTCGAAGGTGCCGTTGACCGTGACACCGGCGAAGCCCTTGAGGGCCAGGATCGACTGGAGGCCGCTCACCGGCAGCCCGGTGGCGTGCTTGTCGAGTACGGGCGCCAGCGCTTCCCACGTGGCGGTGTCGAAGGTGGCGTCGGGCGTGACCGGAATGCCGTGCGTGGTCTGGAAGTCGGCGACCACGGCGTTCATGTCGGTGCCGAAGACGCCGTTGGGCGTCAGCGCGGTGTACCCGGCGTTGTTGAGCAGGTACTGCGCGACCCCGACGACCTGGCTGTCCACGAACCGCCAGATGTCCGGCCAGCGGCGCGCGGGGATGTCCCGCCGGGGCGTGCGCATCTGGGTCAGGACGCGCGAGCGGATCGTCGGGAACTGCGCGTAGAAGGCGGCGCCGGGACACTCGGTGCCGAGCCGGAAGTCCCAGTGCCCGAAGATGTCCCAGGCGTGCAGGTCGAACTGCCGGCACACGGCGACGCACAGCTCCACCAGGGAGTCGAGCAGCGCGCGCGGCGGCGTCTCCGTGATGTACGTGCCCTCGTTCTCGATGCCGATCGCGTTGCCGTTCTCACCGGGGCAGTGCGCGGCCGTGACCTGGTGTTCCCCGGTGACCAGCGTCTCCAGGCTGCGGTGCCTGCCCTCCATGACGTAGCCGCCGCGGCTGACGGTGAAGTGCTGGCCGGTGTCGGCCCAGCCGTTGGTGTCCATGTGCAGGTCCTGGCAGTCCTTGGCGAGCTGGACCGCGTGGGCGCGCGAGTAGTCCGTGACGTTGGGGAACGCCATGTGGTGCAGGATGATCTTGTTCGTGGTGTTGCCCGTGATCTGGATCGGGCTGGACGGCGGCCGGGCGCCCCATGTGTCGCAGTCGATGATCCACGGGAATTGGGGCGACGGCGCGGCAACGGCCGCTCCGGGCAAGGCCAGTTCGGTACCGACGACGGCGGCGACCGCTCCGCCCAGGCCGACTCTGAACAACGTGCGACGGTCGACCTCGTGCTCGTGTATGGCCAATGCATGCTCCCCGAGGAACGTGGCAGTCACTGTTAACTGCCGTGCACCCGGAGACTATTGAGCCTTCTGATGTCTGACCAGAATTGTTTCAAGATCGTGATGCTCGGTGTGGAACCGAAGGCTCACCTGGCGTTCGCCCGCGGTTCGCCCGCCATTCGCCGGGCTGCCGGAGGCTTCGCGGGACCCCTGCTCATTTCCCGCCGTGCCGACCGAAGAGGGACCCACAGCCTTGCAAACCTTGCATAAGAGATGGCGTGCGTCAATCACTCTGGGCGTCGCGTTCCTGACCGCGATTCCCTTTTTCCTCGCGTCCTCGTCCGCCGCCTCGGCGGTTTCGCCGGCCGGTTCGCCGGCCGTTTCACCGACTGTTTCGCCGACGGCCGACGCGGCGCCTTCCGCCGTGAAAATCAATGAGGTCGAGTCCAATGGCGGAACGCCGGGCGACTGGGTCGAGTTGGTCAATTCGGGTGCGATTGCTGTTGATGTGTCGGGTTGGCTCGTCAAGGACAATGACGACTCCCATGTGTTCACGATTGCCGCCGGTACGTCGATCGCGCCCGGCGGTTTTCTCGCGCTCGACGTCGACCCCGTCTTCGGGCTGGGAAGCGCGGATTCCGCGCGGCTTTTCCTGCCCGACGGCGTGACCTTGGTGGACGCGTACTCCTGGACCGCCCACGCGGCGACCACGTACGGCCGTTGCCCCGACGGCACCGGCGCTTTCGTCACCACGACCGCCTCCACCAAGGGCGCCGCGAACGACTGCGGAGCGCCCTCGTCGGCCGTGAGAATCAATGAGGTCGAGTCCAATGGCGGAACGCCCGGCGACTGGGTCGAGTTGACCAACACAAGTCCCGTGTCCGTGGACATATCGGGTTGGCTCGTCAAGGACAACGACGACTCCCACGTCTTCACGGTCCCCGCCGGTACGTCGGTCGCGCCGGGCGGTTTCCTCGCCCTCGACGTCGAGTCGGCCTTCGGTCTCGGCGGCGCCGACTCCGCCCGCCTCTTCCTGCCGGACGGCACGACGCTGATCGACGCGTACTCCTGGACCGCCCACGCGGCGACCACGTACGGGCGTTGCCCCGACGGCACGGGCGACTTCGCGACGACGGCCGCCTCCACGAAGGGCGCGGCCAACGCGTGCGCCGGTCAGGTCGCGGCCTCCCCGTGGCCGGGCGGCTCCTCGGTGACCACGGTCGACGACGCGAACGTCTTCGGTACGAACCTGAGCGGTCTGGCGTACGAGGGCTCAGGCGGGCCGACTCCCGGTGTGCTGTGGGCGGTCAGGAACGGCCCCTCCACGCTGTACCGGCTGGAGTGGGACGGCGCCAAGTGGGCGCCGGACACCGCCGACGGGTGGAGCGCGGGCAAGGCGCTGCGCTACCCGGACGGGACCGGTGACCCCGACGCCGAGGGGGTCGCCCTGACGGGCGCGGGCCCTTCCGGCGGTGTCTTCGTCTCGACCGAGCGCGACAACGCGGTCAGCGGCGTGAGCCGTCCCGAGGTGCTGCGCTTCGACCCGCCCGGAGCGGGGTCCGGCGCGCTGCGCGCCACCCGCGAGTGGAATCTGACCGCGGACCTGCCGCCGGTCGGCGCCAACAGCGGGCTTGAGGGCATCACTTGGGTCCCCGACAGCTACCTGACCTCGCACGGCTTCCGCGACCAGCACACGGGCACCGCGTACTCCCCGGCCGCCTACCCCGACCACGGTGACGGCCTCTTCTTCGTCGGCCTCGAAGGCAACGGCAGCGTCTACGCGTACGCCCTCGACCAGTCCGGCAGCGGCTTCACCCGCGTCGCCGCCTTCGCCAGCGGCTTCCCGAGCGTCATGGAGCTCCAGTTCGACGCCGAGGCCGACCAGTTGTGGGCCGTGTGCGACGACACCTGCAACGGCCGTACGGCGACCTTCGCCGTGGGCGCCAACGGTGACTTCGCCGCCACCGGCCTCTACGAGCGCCCGGCCGCGATGCCCAACCTCAACAACGAGGGCTTCGCCTTCGCCCCGCGCTCCGAGTGCGTCGACGGCCGCAAGCCGGTCTTCTGGTCCGACGACAGCGACGACGGCGGGCACGCGTTGCGCGGCGGCACGATCGCCTGCGCGGCGGGCGGCGCCTTCCTGCCCCTGAACGGCTTCTCCGACGTGGCCCTCGGCGGCACCACCTCCGGCCGTGTCGTCGCCACCGGCGGCCGTACGGTCCTGGTCTCCGACGCCCGCGACCCCGCGGGCGTGCTGGTGTACGTCGGCCCCGGATCCGCCCCCGCCCAGGTCCAGTTGACCGGCGGCGCGGCCACGCTCTCCCTCGGCCGCGGCTCCTACGAGATCACCGGCTCCGGCCGCACGACCACCGTGCGTACGGTCGACGGCGAGCCCGCCGTCCTCGCCCCGGTCACCGCGACCGTCGCCCGCGGCGCCTCCCTCACCTACACCGAGACCCCCACCGGCCTCACCGGCATCCGCCACACCGGCTCCGTCACCTTCGGCCCCTGCACCGGCGTCGACATCCAGAACGTCATCCTCGGCACCCCCGGCAACGACCGCCTCACCGGCACCCCCGGCAACGACCTCATCCTCGGCCGCGGCGGCAACGACACCGTCGACGGCGGCGGCGGAAGCGACTGCGTCCTGACCGGCGCGGGCAACGACCGCATCTCCCTGCCGGGCACCGGCCCTTCGTACACCGACGCGGGCGGCGGCAACAACGTCGTCTCCACGGGCGACGGCGCCAATGTGGTCCTCGCGGGCAGCGGCAACGACCAGATCACGACGGGTGGGGGCGACGACCGTATCGACGCGGGCGGCGGCAACAACGTCGTCTCGGCGGGCGGCGGCTCCGACACCGTCCGCTCCACTACCGGCAACGACACCCTCGACTGCGGCCCCGGCCTCGACACCGCCCACCCCGGCACCGGCAACAACACCAACGTCGGCGGCCGTTGCGAGACCTTCCTGTCCTGACCCCCGCCAAGAGAGGCCGGGCCCCCCGCCCGGCCTCTCCCGTCCCCCCACACGCGGCGCCACCCCGCCGTACCCTGTACCCAGCCCCGGCACGCACTCCCACCGCGTGGCGCTTCGCCCCATCTGTCCGATCCTTGACAGCTGGTTCCATCCGCCTCCCCCCACTGCTGAACATGCACGTCAGCGAGACCGCCCACCCGCGCGTGCGGGGATGACCCCCCAGCCCGTGCCAGCTACGCGGGCCACAGCATCTGCCCCCCCGCGCGTGCGGGGATGACCCCTTCAGGATCGCGGCGTTCGGGAAGCGCTCGGGCTGCCCCTGCGCGTGCGGGGATGACCCCGTCCAGGACCTCATGGGCATCGACTGGCCCGTCTGCCCCCCCGCGCGTGCGGGGATGACCCCCGGTCCAGCAGTTCGCCGATGCTGTCACCGAACTGCCCCCCCGCGCGTGCGGGGATGAGCCCATGTGCTTGGTGACGGTCTTCTCCAGGGCGTCGTGCACCCCGCGCGTGCGGGGATGGCCCCGGGGGCTACTTGGCGCTGTGCCCCGCGCATGGCGGCCCCCCGCGCGTGCGGGGATGACGTGTTTGCTCAGGGCGCGGCTCCGCCGAGGGCTATTCGAGGGCCGCGACGGCGGCAAGGATCTCGGCGGGTTCCGACCGCGTCGTGTAATCGGGGTGGACGTCGATCCAGCGGATGGAGCCGTCGGCGCCGACGAGGACGGTCGTGGCGAGCGGGAGAGCGGCGGACCCGTCGGCGTTGACGTCGGTGAGGCGGACGCCGAGGGACGCCTGCGCGTCCTGCGCGCTGTCGGCGAGGGTGAAGACGATGCCGAGCCGCGCGGCGATCTGGTTCCCCGGGTCCGACAGCACGGCGTACGACAGGCCGAGCTTCTCGGTCATCGTCAGCGAGCCGTCCGGCTTCTGCGGGCTGAGCGCGATCAGGGCGACGCCCCGCGCTCGGAGTTGGTCGACCAGGGCCTCCTGGTAGGTGCGCAAGGTCAGGTTGCAGTACGGGCACCAGGCTCCCCGATAGAAGACGACGACGGCCGGGCGCCCCGCCCGTACGGCCGAAAGGCTCGTCGGCCGACCGGTCGCGTCCAGAAGGTCGCCGTCGGGCATGGCGGTGCCCGGACCGGCGACGCCGTCCGGGACACCGGCCGCCATCAGCCGCCGCCTCTCGTTCTCGAAGGCGGTTCCGACCTCGGCGGGCAGCCGCCCGGCGGCCTGCGCCTGGACCTCGGCGGCCCGGTCGGCGACCGGGGTTGCGATGTCGTTCATGAGAGCGCCCCTTGCGTGCTGCGATTCGTGCTGCGATGGGCCCAGTGATTTCTGGGTCGCAGATTCCACTCTCGCGTCCAAAAAATGGGTTCTCAAGTCCAAAACGGTGTTAGCGTGGCGTCATGGCTACCGATACGCGCCCGACGGCCAAGCTGACGCCCAAGGGGCTGCGGACCCGGGCCCGTATCGTCGACGCCGCCGCCGAACTCGTTCACGAACGCGGCGTCGCGGGCGCCACCCTCGAAGACGTCAAGGCCGCGGCCCAGGTCAGCGGCTCGCAGCTCTACCACTACTTCGCCGACAAGGAAGCGCTCGTGCAGGCGGTGATCGACCGCCAGGCCGACGCCATCGTCACCACCACCGAGCAGGCGGGGCTCGACACGGTCGAGGGGCTGCGCGCCTGGCGCGACCTCGTCGTCGCCGAGGCCGGACGCCTCGACGGCCGGGGCGGCTGCCCGCTCGGGTCCCTCGGCGGTCAGCTCGCCGAGAGCGACGCGCGGGCCCGCGCCCGGGTCTCGGTCGGGTTCGGCCGCTGGTCCACCGTCATCGGCCAAGGGCTGGCCGCCCTGCACGCCGCCGGGCGCCTCCGGCCCGGCATCGATCCGGACGACCTCGCGGTCACCCTCCTCTGCGCCTTGCAGGGCGCACTCCTGCTCGCCCAGATCCAGCGGGACAGCCTTCCGCTGGAGACCGCACTCGACACAGTCCTGGCCCTGAGCCTCAGCCCTGGCGTCACCTTCGGCCAGCGCGCCGGATGACGTCCGACGGAACTCCGGGCGCCGCCGCCGCGCCCCCTCGGTGCGGCGGAACGAACTGCGGTTCACCGCACGCTGGTTGCTTGGACCCAGCCCCCGTGAGTCGCCCGCACCCACGTCTTGGCGCTCGGTCCAGCCTTGGCCCCTGCGGCCGCCTGCCGTGGCCATATCCTGTGCTCGGGGCCGTGCGGCCCGCCTTCAGGAGCCGCTTGCCCTATTCGCCCGATCCTCGACAGTTGGTTCAATCGGCCCCTGCCCCCTGATAACCCCGCACGTCAGCGAGCCTGCTCCCCGCGCGTGCGGGGATGACCCCGACGACGGCGCGGTAGCCCGCCTCCACCAGTTCTGCTCCCCGCGCAAGCGGGGATGACCCCAAGCTTCTCGGGCTGAACGCGAAGAAGACGACCTGCTCCCCGCGCAAGCGGGGGATGACCCCACCAACCCCGCGGACGGCCTGGCGAGCATCACCTGCTCCCCGCGCAAGCGGGGATGACCCCTTCATGGCCTCGTTGGCGGCCGGGGCGACGTTCTGCTCCCCGCGCGTGCGGGGATAACCCCGGCCCCAAGGCCGTGCGTTGGGGGAACGGCGATGCGTGTCCGGACGTGGGCGACCGTGGAGGTCGATCGTCCTGCGACCCTTACGGTGCTTACGGCCGGGGCGGCGACGGCGGCAGCGTAGAACGTGCGACGCGGAACCCCACGTCGTCGATTCCGAACGTCGGATGGCTGCGGCGCCGTACGGACGCGCGGCAGCTCCAGTGCTCGTCGGCCCAGCCGCCGCCGCGCAGCACCCGGTAGGTCCCGTACACCTCGGCGTCGTAGACGTCCCAGCACCAGTTCCACACGTTGCCCAACATGTCGTACAGGCCGAAGGAGTTGGGCTCCTTGCCGCCGACGGGGTGCGTACGCCCGTCCGAGTTCCCCTGGTGCCAGGCGACGGCGTCGAGCTGCCCGTACCTCGGCCCCGTCGTCCCCGCCCGGCAGGCGTACTCCCACTCGGCCTCGGTGGGCAGCCGGTAACCGTCCGCCGCCGCGTCCCACTCCGCCCGCTCGGCCTCACGGTCCAACGCGTACGCGGGCGTCAGCCCCTCCCGCCGCGACAGGGCGTCGCAGAACTCCGCCGCGTCCCACCACGAAACCCCCTCCACCGGCAGCCGCCCGCCCTCCACACTGCTCGGCCTCCGGCCGGTGACCTCCGCGTACGCCTCCTGCGTCACCGGCACCGCCGCCATCTCGAACGCCGCGACCTCGACCTGCCAGCTCTTCTGCGTCCGCCGGTCCGACACCGTCACCCGTCCCGCCGGGACCCCCACCATGTCCTCCACAGCCGGCCACCCTACCGACCACCCCGAATACGCCCCCACGGCCCGTCGGCACCGTCCCCCACCAGGCGGCCACCCGCCCCATTCGCCCGCCCCCGCGACCTTGCCGAATCCACCCCCACCCGCCGACAATCCCCCAGGCCAGCCCCTCCGCCGCCCCCGCGTAATGCGAGGAAGACCCCCTCCGCGGAAGTCGAGGTATTCGCGGTCGGCCCTCGTCCGCGTCGGCCGCGATTGTCCGAGGTGCGCGTTACGGTCCTGTCATGGCAGCAAGAATCGATCTGACCCTTGATTGCGCGGACGCGAAACTCCTCGCCACGTTCTGGAAGACGACCCTGGGGTATGTGGACGAGCCGCCGCCCGCTCCCTTCACGACCCGTGAGGAGTGGCTGGCGCAGTTCGACCTTCCGGAGGACGACTCCGCGGACGACGGCGCGTGGCTCTGCGATCCCGACGGCGTCGGCCCCCGGTTCTGCATCCTCAAGGTCCCCGAGCCGAAGACCGCCAAGAACCGGCTCCACATCGACGTCCGGGTGCCGGGACACGGCAGCCCCGACGAGCGGTGGGCACGGATCGAGGCGGAGTCCGAGCGGCTGGTGAAGGCGGGCGGGGTCGTGCTGGAGGAGTTCGAGGGGCACCATGTGGTGATGGCCGACCCCGAGGGCAATGAGTTCTGCGTTGCCGCGGCCTCGGCGGGAGGCTGACCGGGGACGGCATCCGCCCGCCCCTCACGTGGGGAGGGGCGGCGATGGAGCAGGGCACCCGTCAGGAGCTCATCGATCGGCTGGCGGAGGCGGTCGGGGCGGTCGGGGCGGCCGGGGCGGTCACGGCCGGGGCGGTCACGACAAGGCACCCGGTGCGGGTCGCGGTCGACGGGCCGCCGGCCGCGGGGAAGACGACCCTGGCCGACGAACTCGCCGTCGTGCTGCGGGCGCGGGGCCGCGAGGTCATCCGGGCGACGGTGGACGACTTCCTCGTCCCGCGCGCACAGCGCTACCGGCGCGGCCGGTACACCGCCGAAGGCTGCTACTTCGACGCCCACGACCGCGCCGCGCTGTGCCGGTTCCTGCTCGACCCGCTGGGACCTGGCGGAGACCGGAGGTTCCGAACGACGGCCTACGACGCGCAGACCGACACCGCGCTGTCGCCACCGGCCGCGACCGCCCCGGCGGACGCCGTACTCCTCTTCGACGGCGTCTTCCTCCTGCGCCCCGAACTCCTCGACCGGTGGGACCTGCGCGTCCTCGTGTCCGTCCCCTTCGAGCAGACGGTGGACCGGGCCCGGAGCCGGGACGCGGCCCTGACGGCCGCCGCCCGGAGCCGGGACGCGGCGCTGACGGCCGCCGCCGAGATCGAACGGTCCTGGCGCGACCGCTACCTCCCCGCCCAGCGGCTCTACGCCGCCACGGCCCACCCCGCCGACCACGCCGACATCACCGTCCACAACACCCGCCTCCAGAACCCGAGTTGGGAGGTCCGGCCGGGCTGACCGGGACGCGGCGCCTCAGCGGAAGGCGGCGATGTTACGGGTGACCCAGTCGCGGAAGGGGCGCGGGGCGCGGCCGAGGACGCGCTGGACGTCCGGGCTGATGGCCAACTCGGCCGGACGCGGGGCGGAGAGGATGTCGAGGGTGTCGTCGGCGAGTTCGGCCGGTACGAAGCGGGTCATCGCCAACCGGGCCTCGTCGCGGGTGAGTTCGTGGAACCGTACGGGCGAGTCGAGCGCGGCGGCGATGGCAGCGGCCTGCTGACGTGGAGTGATGACCTCGGGCCCGGTCAGCTCGTACACCCCGCCGCTGTGCCGGTCGTCCAGGAGGCAGGCCGCCGCGACCTCGGCGATGTCGGCCGGGTCGACGACCGGAACCCCCACGTCGCCGAAGGGCGCGGCGACCGTCCGCTCCGTACGCACGGACTCCGCCCAGGCCAGGGCGTTGGACGCGAAGCCGCCCGGTCGTACGATCGCCCAGTCCAGGCCGGAGCCGCGCAACGCGTCCTCCACCGCGCGCATCGCGACCCGCGACGGGTCGAGCGGCCTGGTCGACACGCCCTGCGAGGACAGCAGGACGACCCGGCGTACGCCGTGGGCCGCGGCGAGGCCGATGAGGTCGGCGGGCCTGGCTTCGGGGGCGTGCAAGTCGCCGGACAGGAGCAGGAACAGCGCCTTCGCTCCGTCCAACGCCGCTGCGAGGCTCGCCGGTTCGGCCAGGTCGGCCGACAAGTGACGTACGTCGTGCGGCAGTTGTGCCGAGCCGGCCGGGGGTCGCCGCGACACCGCCGTCACCTGCTCGCCCGCCTCGGCGAGTGCCTGCGTCAAAGGCCGGCCCACGTTTCCGGTCGCACCGGTCACCACGATCATGTTCGGCTCCTCGTTCCTGCTGCGTTATCCGTTGTGCTACGGGGATTGACGCTAGGAGCCGGGCTTACTTTCCGTAAGGACATACCCCGAGGTAAGCTCCGGGCATGGAGGAAGGCGTGCAGCTGAAGCCGGTCGCGGCGGACCATCGGTATGAGGTGTTTCACACCGACTGCCCCGCGCGCGACATGGTCGACCACGTGACCAGCCGGTGGGGCATCTGGGTGCTGATCTCCTTGCGGACCAACGATCTGCGGTTCTACGAGCTGCGCGACAGCATCCGGGGCATCAGCGAGAAGATGCTGGCGCAGACCTTGCGCGCCCTGGTCCAGGACGGCCTGATCTGGCGTGCGGTCGAGCCGACGACTCCTCCCCAAGTCACCTACGGCCTCACCGACTTCGGCCGCGACATCGGCGAGCCTCTCACCGACCTCTTCGACCGCATCACGCGCCGCCTCCCGCCGCCCTCGCCCGTCCCCGAAGGCGGTTCCACCCCGTCCTGGTCCCCTCGCCGCTGACCGCCGACACGGCGCGCGCAAGCGCCCGGGCGGGGGCGGGGCGGCCCGGTCAGAGGAGGGCGGCGGCCAGGAAGGCGAAGGCGGCGATGATGACGGCGACGCGGACGTAGTGAAAGCGGTCCCAGCGATTCATCTGCTGCTTCCAGTCGGCGGGCCGATTCTCGGGGGTCCAGGTCTTGCTCTGGTTGTTGATGGGGACGAGCAGCAGGATCGACATGATCACGCTGACGATCAGCAGCGCGGCACCGGTGATGACGAGGCCGACACCGTCGTGGTGCCGTCCGGCGACGGCCCAGACGGCGGCGAGGACGAGCGAGCCGATGTACCAGAACGGCATCACGGCGCCGAGCATGCGACCCCCGTGGGCGCGGGCGAGCTGGCCGCTGTCGTCGGGCAGCGCGTTGAAGATCGGGTTCATGACGAAGGCGACGGAGAACTCCACCCCCACCATCACGCCGACGACCACGGTGGTGATGACCTCAAGTGCGTTGAGCATGGTGACCCTCCCGGAGTACAGGATCTAGCGTTGCTAGCCGTTGGTTCAACGCTAGACCTGCTACCGCTCGATTGTCTAGCGGTGCTAGAATCGAGTCATGTCGGTACAGGAACGCAAGGAGCGCGAACGGGCGGGCCGCGAACGCCTCATCGTGGCCACGGCCCGCGAACTCGCCGAGCGCCAGGGCTGGGACGCGGTCACCACGCGCCGCCTCGCCGAGCGCATCGAGTACAGCCAGCCCGTCCTCTACAGCCACTTCCGGGGGAAGCGCGAGATCATCGGCGCCGTCGCCCTCCAGGGCGCCGCCGAGATGGCCGTGGCGATACGGGCCGCGACCTCCGCCGTGGACGACCCGCGCGCCCGGGTCACCACCCTCGCCCGCACCTACCTGGACTTCGCCGAACGCAACCCGGCGGTCTACGACGCCATGTTCAACCTCGACGGCGGCCTCGCCTTCGCGCACGAGGACACGCCGGAGCCGCTGAAGGACGCCTTCGCCGCTCTGCTGGAGACCCTTGGCGAGGTGGCCGGGGACGGCGTCCACCCGGGGCTGTTCACCGAGCTGTTCTGGGCGTCCCTGCACGGACTCGCCACCCTGACCCGTGCCGGGCGGCTCCCGCCGGGGGACAGCGAACGCAGAACCGAGCTGCTGGTCGACCGCCTCGCCGTCCTCTGACGCCCCGCCCCGGGCCCCGCCCCGACCCCGCGCCGGGGCGGACCGCTAGGCGGTGGGGAGTTGGCCGGACTTCACGGCGTCGATGAAGGCGGACCAGGAGGCGGTGGGGAAGGTGAGGGCGGGGCCGTGGGGGTCTTTGGAGTCGCGGACGGGGACGGTGCCGGGGAAGTTGTCGGCGACCTCAATGCAACTGTCCGGGTCCGCCCCGCCGCTGTAGGACGACTTGCGCCACGCGGCGGCGCTGAGATTCAGTCCGGTGCTTGGCATGATCACTGGTCCTCGGACGTTCAGGCGGTGGGGAGTTGGCCGGACTTCACGGCGTCGATGAAGGCGGACCAGGAGGCGGGGGAGAAGGTGAGGGCGGGGCCGTGGGGGTCTTTGGAGTCGCGGACGGGGACGGTGCCGGGGAAGTTGTCGGCGACCTCAATGCAACTGTCCGGCTCCGCGCCGCCGCTGTAGGACGACTTGCGCCACGCGGCGGCGCTCAGATTCAGACCGGTGCTCTGCATGACTAGTGGTCCTCCAGTGCGGATCGGAGTATGTCCAAGGACTCGGTGGGCGACAGCGCGGAGTCCCGAAGTCGATCGTAGGACAAGCGCAGGTGGTCCACCTCCTCCGTTTCCTCTACGAGGTGGCCGGTCCAACTGCTCTCCACGTAGGCGACCGTCCGCCCGCTGGGGAGCCAGAGAAGCTGAAGCGGACTGGTCAGGAGGTTGTGCAGTCCGACGGAGAACGGCACCACTTGCAGAACGATGTTCGGCTGTTCGGCGGCCGACACCAGACGCTCCAACTGCTCGGTCCACACGCCCGCGTCACGGGGTGGCCTTCGAAGGACCGACTCGTCAAGCAAGCCCCGGTAGTTCAGTGGCTTCGCATCGATGAGACGGTCCTGCCGGGCGATGCGGGCGGTGACCTGTTGCGTCAGCAACTCTTCGCTCTTCGGCCCGCGCGTGCGCAGCAGCGCCTCGGCGTATCCAGGGGTCTGTAGGAGCCCGGGAACCGTGCTGACGGCGAACTCCTGGATGCTCGTCGCCTCCGCCTCCAAGTCCACAAAGCCCTGGAACCGGCTCTGCCCCGCCTCGCGCTTGGCGGCACGCCACAACTTGCTGAGCAGGTCACCGGTTCCGTACAGCCGGTCGAGCGCGTCGATGGCGTCGAGGGAGCCGAGCCGGACGCCCTTCTCCAGCCGTTGGAGATAGGACGGGTCGTACTTGGAACGATCGGCGAGTTCGGCCAGCGTCCAACCGGCGCGCTCCCGCTGTCTGGTGAGTTCGGCCGCGAGCATCGCGCGTGGGCTGAGTTCGTCCTCGGCTCCGTCGATCATCCGAGCGCCCGTTCCTTTCGCCTTGCCTCCGTCGTGGGCAACGAGCCTGTGGCCAGCGCCGATTGGCGGCTCCGCCTGCGGGTTTCGCGGCGGCGGCCACGTACCCGGGCCCGTACCCCTTGCTGTTCGCGGGGTCAACGGCCGACCCCTGGCGATCGTATGGCTCCCGCCTCACGCTTGTGTACGGAAAGTGAGAATTCGATCACGCACGGAGAGACGGTAAGGCGCTATGTCGGGAGTTGCCGTAGAGGCGAAGGGCGGTGGCGCGCCGCCGCCCCCGCAGCCGTACACCGATCCACAAGAGCTTTGGCCCCCAACGGCGTTGGGAGTACGGCGCGCCCGTCACTCGCTGATGCGAACCCTTGCCGCGTGGCGGGCCGAACGCGACGTGGCCGAGGCCGCCTGCCTCGTCCTCGCCGAACTCGCCGCCAACGCACAGCGCCACGGGCACGTTCCCGGCAAGCAGTTCGGCGTCAGCGCCCATCGGCTCGCTGACGGCCTGCTCCTCGAAGTCCACGACGCCGCCGGCGGTTCCTTACCCGTCCTCCTCGACGCTCCCACCCCTGATCTTGCCGCCGAACGCGGGCGCGGGCTCCTCCTCGTGGACGCCGTCACCCACGGCCGCTGGGGTGTCGCCCCGCGCGTCGGCGCCCCCGGCAAGGTCGTCTGGGCCCTCGTCCCCGCCCCTGCGTCTGCGCCTGCGCCGTGGGGCGACTCTGCGGTGCCGGGCCCCGCCCGCTGAGTCCCCACCGCACCCTCGGCCCTACCCTGTACGCGGGCGGCCTCGTCGCGACGCGGTTCGCCGCCTCTGCCTGACCCTTTGCACCTGGCTCAACCCGGGCTCTGCGCCCGGCAACTCCGCACGTCAGCAAGCCAGTTCCCCGCGTACGCGGGGATGACCCCCGCACGCGGGCCAGCGGCCGGGGCGCGTCCTGCCGCTCCCCGCACACGCGGGGATGATCCCGGCGTGGTCGTTCACCACACCGTTACCCAGGGGCGGTCCCCGCGCCTGCGGGGATGACCGCTCGTCGGGACTCACCGACGCTGGAGGGGGCGTAGGGCCTCCCGTTTCTCCGACCGGGCGGTGCGGGGCGTACGGCGGGAGCTGCGGTCGCGGAGGGAGCGGGGGCACGTCGGAAGGCTCGACTGCGTGCGTTGAGGTCGCTGACGTTCGATACGGGGTGGGCGCGGACGAAAGGGCGCCCCGTGTGATGCTGGCGGCATGAGTGATCAACCTGAGGTCGCCGTCGTCCGGTGGCCGGACCAGGCACCTTCGGCCGGGGACGGGCTGGCCGGGCTGGCCGGGCTGCTGGCGGCCTACCACCTGCGGACCGAGGCCGAGAAGGGGGAGCCGGTCGCGGGGGTGGACGGGCTGCCGGATCGGTACCGGGCGGAGATCACCGACCCTCGGAGCGCGTTCGCCGACGATGTCGTGCTGGTGGCGCTCGCGGGGGACGCCGCCGTGGGCTGCGTGGTGGTGACGCGTCCGGACCACGGGCACTCCGAGGTCAAGAGGCTCTGGACCGAAGCCGGGTTCCGTGGCCGGGGCGTCGCGTCGGCCCTGCTCGGCGCGGCGTTCGCGCAGGCGGCGGAGAACGGCGCGGATACGGTCCGGCTCTCGGTGTGGAAGTGGCGGACCGGGGCCATCGCGCTGTACGAACGGCTCGGCTTCACCGTCACCGACTCGTGGGACGAGCGGGAGCAACTGGTTTGCATGCGGCGCGCCTTGTGAGCGGTCGCCGTCACCCGCTGACGGCCGCGCCATCGCGTATCGCGCGGCGACGGCACGGCGCGTCGTGACCCCGCGTCAGCCGGGACGGCGGCTGCCGAGGCGCGCGTCGCCCAGGGCCCCGGCCCGCTCCACGAACCTCGTGACGACCTCAGCCGCTCCCCGCCCACGCCGTAGGGGCGGGTCACTCGCCTCAGCTCTACGCTGTACGCGGACCGTCTCCACGCGCGCCGGGTCGCCGCATTTGCCCGACCCCCGCCACCCGATGAATTCCGCCCCCACCCGCCGCCAAACCCCCACGCCCCCCGCGCACGCGGGGATGACCCGGCCGCGACGCAGGCCGAGAGCGCCGAACTGGCCCGCCCCCCCCGCGCACGCGGGCATGACCCCGACCCAGGCGGATATCGCCTCCCAGATGAGGGCTGCCCCCGCGCACGCGGGGATGAACCCTGCGGGGCGGTCGTGGCCGCGTTGAACAGGAACCGCCCCCCGCCCACGCGGGGATGACCCCGTCCAGTTCGGCGACCGCGCCCGGTACAAGCGCTCCCCTCGCCCGCGCACGTGGGGATGACCCCGGCAGGACGGCTCGCTGGCGCTGAGCATCTACCTGCCCCCCCACGCGGGGATGACCCCAGGCGGCGCCACGTCTCCGGCCCCACGAGACCCTGCCCCCGCGCAGGCGGGGATGACCCGAACCTCGGCACCCGCGTCCACACCCGGGCGCATGCTGCCCCCGCGCACGCGGGGATGACCCCTGGCGGCCGGGGAACGGTGGGGCAGTAGGCCCCTGCCCCCGCGCTCAAGGGGGATGACCCTCGGTCGTCGTGCTCGGCCTCTTCGGTTACGGGCTGCCCCCCGCGCACGCGGGGATGCCCCCCGCACGCGGACCAGCGGCCGGGGCGCGTCCTGCCGCTCCCCGCGCACGCGGGGATGACCCCCCGGCCGCTTCCAGGTCCCGGCGCACCAGCGCCCTGCCCCCCCGCACGCGGGGATGCCCCCGGACGCCGCCGCGACGGCCCACCGTCGCCGACCTCGCCCCGCAGCCCCCGGCGCGCCCGCCGTCCCGGCCCACCGCAGCCCCCGGCCCGCCCCCCGCCCGGGCGCGCCCCCGACGGCGAGGTCAAGGCGAAGCGCAGCCCCCGCCGGGACGGCGTTATTGGTCGCGGCGGGGGACCGTCAGGAGGACGAGGAGGGCGGGGGCGGCGGCCCAGGCGGCGAAGGTGAGCCAGGCGCCGGGGATGGTGGAGGGGTAGGGGGCGTGGAGGATGGCGATGGGGAGGGTGAGGCGGTACCAGGCGTTGAAGGGGAGCGCGTGGGTGAGAGTGGCGCTGAGGTGGGTGCGGTCGGTGATGGAGACGGGGAGGATGAAGGCGAGAAGGAACAGCGTGACCATGGTGGCGACGCTGTGGCGGATGACGGCGCCGAGCCCGAGGCCGATGAGGGCGCCGAGCGGGGCGAGCACGGCGGAGGCGGCGGTGATGCGGAGGGCGACGGGGTCGGCGAGGGGGACGCCGGTGTAACGGCCGTACAAAATGGCCGCGTCGCACCAGACGGAGGCCGCGACGGTGAGGACGCCGAAGACGGCGGCGACCGCCGTGACGACCAGGACCTTGGCGGTCATGACCTCCCGGCGGGCGGGGACGGCGCAGAACGTCGTACGGAGCAGGCCCGTGGTCTGTTCGCTGAGGATCGCGATGGCGCCCACCGCGCCCATGGCCAGCAGGACCCAGGCGGCGGCGGGACGGCTGAACGCCTCTTGCAGGGCGCCGTGCGCGGTGAACGGGGGCGGCCCTGAGTGCCAGTGCGCGCGGGCGGCGCGCGCGGCGTTGGCGTTCACGCCGACCGCGGCCAGGGCGCTGAGCAGCACGAACCACGGGATGGACCGCAGCGACCACAGTTTGATCCACTCCGCCGCCAGCAAGTCCCAGAAGCGGGGCGCGGGTTCGAGAAGGCCGGATTCCGTACTCATGACCGCTCTCCCGACTCCGCCGCGTACTCCACGCTCGTACCTGTCAGTTCCATGAACGCCTGCTCCAACGAGCCGTTCCGCGTCGTCAGTTGGTGGACGAGGATGCCGCGCTCCACGGCGATCCCCGCGATCCGTACGGCGTCCATCCCGGAGCCTTCGGCAGCCGTCACCGTGAGCAGGCCGTCCGGCGCCTGCGTCACCCGGGCGCCCGCTCGCGTGAGCGCGATCACCAGCCCCGCCGGGTCGTCGGCGCGGACCTCGACGACCTGCCCGCGCTGCCGCGCGCCGCGCGCGGCGAAGGCGGAAACGCTCTCGTCGGCGAGGAGTCGACCCCGGCCGAGGACGACGAGCCGGTCGGCGGTGTGCTCCATCTCCGTCATGAGGTGGCTGCTGACGAAGACGGTGCGGCCCTCGGCGGCCAGCCGTCTGAACAGCGCCCGGACGAAGAGCACGCCCTCGGGGTCGAGCCCGTTCAGCGGCTCGTCGAAGAGCAGCACCGGCGGATCGCCGAGCAACGCGCCCGCGATGCCGAGCCGTTGCCGCATGCCGAGCGAGAAACCGGCGATGCGCCGGCCGGCGGCGTCGCCGAGCCCGACCTCGCGCAGGACGGTGTCGATCCGGCCGCGCGGAACGGCGTTGCTGCGGGCCAGGAAGCGGAGATGGTCGTACGCGGTGCGCCCGCCGTGCGCGTCGCCCGCGTCGAGCAGCGCGCCGACGTGGCGCAGGCCCCGGCGGCGGGTACGGAAGTCGTGGCCGTTGATCGTCGCGGTGCCGCCAGTGGGGGCGTGCAGGCCGACGAGCATCCGCAAAGTGGTGCTCTTGCCCGAGCCGTTGGGGCCGAGGAAGCCGGTGACGTGGCCGGGGCGGACGGTGAAGGACAGGTCGTTGACGGCGGTGGTCCGGCCGTAGCGCTTGGTGAGATGGCTGACTTCGATCACGGGACCACGCTGCCGTCCGGAGCGGCGCGGGGTCATCGGCCGCCGGAGGACGTCCCCCTGTCCGCCGGTCGCGGAACGGTCCGCCCCGCCGTACGCCCACGGGCTTACGTCCCCGGGTGAATGCCCAGGTGGGGGACGGTCGTTACGCTCGGAGCATGGACCTGGGCAGGGAGCTGAGCATGGACTTCACCCACTCACCGCTCAAACGCCTCTCCCGCGTACGGCCGGGTACGTGGATGGCGCTGATCTGGTTCGCGGTCACCGCGTACACCGTCTTCGAGCAGACGCAGACCCGCGGCCTCAGCGTCCTCGACCTGAGCCTCGGCAACCAGTTGGACGAAGTCCTCGCGGCCGTCCTCGTCCTGGCCGCCGCGCGCCGCGAGCGCCGCCCGCTCCCCGCCCTGTGCCTGCTGCTCACCGGGACCGTCTGCTCGGTGTTGGCCATGGCGGTGGGGGACATCCCGCTGTTGCAGTTCCTCGCGGTGGACGTGGCGGTCTGCTATCTGGCGGCGACGCAGCCGCTGCGCACGTCGGCGACGGCGGGCGTGCTGGCGCTGGCCACGCTGGTCGGCTACTCGGGCGGTCGCGCGCTGCTCGGCTACGAGACCGACGCGACGACGACGCTGACGGCCGCGCTCACGACGGCGATCGTGTGGCTGGTCGGCAACGCGGTGTGGCAGCGCCACGCGCACGCGGAGGCGTTGCGCGCGGAGGCGACGGAACGGGCAATCACGTCCGAACGCCTGCGGATCGCACGGGAGTTGCACGACATGGTCGCGCACACCATCGGGATCGTCGCGCTCCAGGCCGGTGCGGCGCGGCAGGTCTTCGACACCCAGCCGGACCGCGCCCGCGCCGCGCTCGGCGAGATCGAGACGGCGGGGCGGGAGACGCTGACCGGGCTGCGCCGCATGCTCGGCGCCCTGCGCGAGGCGGACGGGAACGGCGCGGACGGGAACGGCGCGCAGGGGAACGGCTCTGCCGGGACGGGCGCGACCGGGCGCGGCGCGCACGCGAGCGGCGCACACGCGGGCGGAGACGGTACGCGCGAGGCCGTACGGGCCGCCCCCGCGCCGGGAATCGCCGACGTGCCCCGGCTCGCCGAGACCACGACGGCCGCGGGCGTACGCGTGGACGTGACCTGGTCCGGCGTACGGCGCCAACTCCCTCCGGAGATCGAGCTGTCGGCGTACCGCATCGTCCAGGAGGCGGTGACGAACGTCGTACGGCACGCGGGCGCGCGGTCCTGCGCGGTGACCATCGACTTCCGTGCGGCGGAGCTGGCCGTCGAGGTCAGCAACCCGGGCGCGGACCCGGAGCCGCACCCGGCGCGTACGACGACGCACGGCGTACGGGCCCCGGCCCGCGGCGGCTACGGCATCGTCGGCATGCGCGAGCGCGTCGGACTGCTGCACGGCGACTTCTCGGCGCAGCCGCGCCCGGACGGCGGCTTCCGCGTGACGGCCCGGCTGCCGGTGCCGCCCCAGGAGGCCCAACCAGCTCCCGACGCGGGGACGTTCACGTGTATGCCGGTCGCGGAGCCCGTCCGATGACCGTCGACGCCGCCGGACCTGCGGTCCCCGTGCGCGTCCTCCTCGTCGACGACCAGCCCCTCGTCCGCGCCTCCCTCGACATGATCATCACCGACGCGCCGGACCTCGCGGTGGTCGGCGAGGCGGGTACGGGCGCGGACGCCGTTCGGCTGAGCGCCGAACTGCGGCCGGACGTCGTCGTCATGGACATCCGCATGCCCGGCATGGACGGCATCGAGGCGACGCGCCGGATCACCGAGGACCCGGTGTACGCGACTGGGGTCCCGCGCGTCCTCGTGCTGACGACCTTCGACCAGGACGACCACGTCTACGGGGCGTTGCGCGCGGGCGCGTCCGGGTTCCTGGTCAAGGACATGGCGCTGGACGACATCCTGGCCGCGATCCGCGTCGTGGCGGCGGGCGACGGCCTCATCGCCCCGGCCGTCACGCGCCGCCTGATCGCGCACTTCGCCCAACAGCCGCCGCCCGCGGGGCCGGTGGACGCACACGCTCCCGCGCGGCTGGCCGCCGTCACCGACCGCGAACGCCAGATCCTCACCCTCGTGGGCCTCGGCCGCGCCAACGCCGAGATCGCCGCCGAGCTCTTCATCAGCGGTGCGACCGTCAAGACGTACATCTCCCGCCTGCTCACGAAGCTGGACGCCCGCGACCGGGTCCAGCTGGTCATCATCGCGTACGAGTCGGGCCTCGTCGGCACGGCCTGAGCGCTGCCTGAGCACGGAGTCGGCACCCCGGCTCAAAGACCCCGGCTCAAAGACTCCGGTTCAAAGAACCCGGTTCAAGACCCCGGCTCAGCGCCCCCGCCCGAGCGCCCCCGGCTCAGGGCGCCGTGAACAGCGTCGGGAAGCGCGGCGCGAGCCAGGGCCTGCGGCCCCAGGCCAGGATCGCGCCGCGCGCGAGCGCGCTCGTGGCGGTGCGGCGGCCGAGGGCGATGAGGAGGAAGGTGACGGGCTCGGTGACGATCGTGCAGTCGGGGCGGCGCGGCGGGGCGTCGGTCACGGCGAGGGCCCCGTCGGTGAAGGTGGCCGTGAAGCGGGGGCCGCCGCGCAGGCGGAGGTCGTAGCAGGCGGTGTGCCCGGCGGCGGTGCGGGGTTCGACGACGCGGGGCATGGCCGTCATGAGGAACGGGACGGTGAGCAGGGCCCGTTGGGGGCTGACCATGTGGGGGCGGCGGAGGGCCACGGCGATGTCGTAGCCGTGTCCGAGCATGTGGGCGAGCAGATACGCGCCGAGGTGGCCGAGGTCCATGGGGCCCATCGGGGTGGCCAGTTGGGTGCCCGGCTCCCTGGACGGCGCCGTGTCCGTGAACGCCCGCGCGTGCCGGACGATCCCGGCCGCCAGGATCGCCGGGTCGCGCTCGGTAAAGGCTTCCAGGGACGCGGTGTTGGCAGCGGCCAGGCCACCCGGCGTCCCGTCGCCGTACGACCGCTCGCGCCCGGCGGCGAGGTCCGCCATCAGGGCGTTGGCCAGCATCAGATGCGCCGCCGCCTCCCCAACCGTCCACCGCGCGCCGGGAATCGGCACGGCCATGTCCGAGGGCGACCGCAGCAGCGCCGCGATCCGCTCGGCGACGGCCGGGACGGCCACGGACAGCGGCGAGTCCGCGCTGACCAGGGGGCTGGGTACCGTCATGGTGCAGAAGAGTGACCGAGCCCGCCGCTTCTGTCCAGGGTGCGCGTCGCGCGACGCGGGCCACGACCGCCGCTCCCTGCTCCCCGCCCGCCCCCGGCCCTCCGGCGGACACGCCCTAGAGCCGGGGCAGCGGCGTGCGGTGGACCCAGGCCGTGAAGAGCGGGTCGAGCGAGTCGGCGCTGTAGCGCGCCGCGTGCGCGGCGAGGTCGGCCGTGACCACCGTCGAGTGGCGGTTTATGGTCGTCCACGCCTTGAGCATCCGGAAGAACGCGCCCTCGCCGAGGGCCAGTCGCAGGGCGTGGACGGTGAGGCCGCCGCGCTGGTAGAGGCGGTCGTCGAACATCAGACGGCGTCCCGGGTCGCCCAGGCGCAGGTCCTGCGGGAGCCGGGAGAGGCGGTCGTGGGCGGTGGCGGCGTGCGCGGCGGCGAGCGGGCCGCCGGTGTGCTCCGACCACAGCCACTCGGCGTATTTGGCGAAGCCCTCATTGAGCCAGATGTGCCGCCAGTCGCCGATGGACAGGCTGTTGCCGAACCACTGGTGGGCCAGCTCGTGGGCGACCAGCCGTTCCCAATGCCGCCTGCCCCCCAGGTGGTTGGTGCCGAAGGTGGCCATGCCTTGCGCCTCCACCGGCACGTCCAGCTCCTCGTCGGCGACGACCACCGCGTACTCGCCGAACGGATACGGACCGAAGACGTCCTCGAAGAAGTCCATCATGCGGGTCTGCCGCTCGAAGTCGACGGCGAATTCGCCGCGCAGCCCCGCCGGTACGTAACCGGTCTGCGGTACCGGGCGGCGCGGTGCGAACAGCGAGGCGCCGCCGGTGAGCTGGACCGTCTCGTAGCGGCCGATCGACACCGTCACCAGATAGCTGGACGTGGGCGCCGCCTGCTCGTAGACCCACGTGGTGCTGCTGGCCTTGGTGGTCCTGGACAGCAGCCGCCCGCCGACGACCACGGTGTACGCGGACGGCGCGGTGACCGCGATCTGGTACGACGCCTTGTCCGCGGGCCGGTCGTTGCACGGGTACCAGGACGGCGCGCCGACCGGCTGGCTCGCCACCAGCGCGCCGTCGGTCAGCTCCTCCCAGCCCAGGCCGCCCCACTGGCTGTTGATGGGCTGCGGGTTGCCGGTGTAGGCCACCTCGACGGTGAAGGCCGCGCCCGCCTCGACCGGCTTCGCGGGCCGTACGCGCAGCCGTCCCGCCCGGTGCGTGTAGTGCGCGGGCCGACCGTCGACCACGACCCGCTGGAGCCTGAAGTCGGCGAGGTCCAGGGCGAATTCACGCAGCGGCGCGCCGCCCGCGACCGCGCTGAGCCGCGCCGTGCCGCGCAGCCGGTTGGACGCGGGCCGGTAGTCCAGGGCCAGTTCGTACCTGTGGACGCCGTAACGGCTGTCGCCGTGCGCGGGGAAGTACGGGTCCGCCGCCCCCGGCCCGGCTGCTCGCTTCTGGCTCAACGGTTCCTCGCTCATCGTTCCCACCGGGCCGCACCCCCGTACGGCCTGGTCGTTCCCCCGGACGGGCCGGGCACACGTGCCGGCGCGCCGGCACGTGGCGCGCCGCCCGACGGACCGCGTCCGCCCCCGGCCGGCCGCGGGCGACCTCTCACGCCTCGCCCCGCCGCGCGGGCGGCTCCTCCTCGAACCACACCTCGGCCGGATTCCCCAGCCAGCGGCTGTCCGCGGGGATGGACTCGGCGCGCATCACCAGGGACGCGGGCCCCAGGGTGCTGCGGGCGCCGATCTCGCTGCCGGGCAGCACGATGCCACCGGGACCGAGGGTCGCGCCCGTGCGGAGCACCACCGTATCCATGCGCATGATCCGGTCGTGGAAGAGGTGGGTCTGAAGGACGCAGCCGCGGTTGACGCTGACGCCGTCCTCCAGGGTGACGAGGTCGGCCTCGGGCAGCCAGTAGCTCTCGCACCACACGCCCCGGCCGATGTGCGCGCCGAGCCCGCGCAGCCACAGGCTCATCACGGCGGTGCCGGGCACCGCGCCGACCAGCCACGGCACGGCCAGCACCTCCACGAAGGTGTCGGCCAGCTCGTTGCGCCACACGAAACCGCTCCACAGCGGGCGCTCGACCGCCCGGAAGCGGCCCACGAGCAGCCACTTCGCGGCGATCGACACCAGGGCGGCGGCGCCGCCCGCGGCCAGCAGCACCGGCCCCGACAGCAGCGACACCGCCAGGACGCCCGCGTCGCGGGCCAGCCGGGCCAGCACGGCCAGGACGAGTATGGCCAGCGCGGCGGAGGCCAGCACCGGCACCAGGCGGCAGACCTCGACCAGCCCGCGCGCCCACACCAGCCGTACCGGCGGCGCGTACGTCAGGCTCTGGTCGGCGTCGTCGGCCGTGCGCGGCAGCCGTACCGGCGGCATGCCCAGGTACGAGCGGCCCTCCTTGGCCTTCTTCGGCGTCGCCGACAGCACCCCGACCAGGCCGCGGTCCGGGACGGCGCGCCCCGGCGCCGTCATCCCCGAATTGCCGAGGAACGCGCGCTCGCCGATCTCGGCCGCGCCGATCCGCAGCCAGCCGCCGCCGAGCTGGTACGGGGCGACGAGGACGTCGTCGGCGAGGAACGCGCCGTCGCCGACGGTGGTGAGGCTCGGCATCGCCAGCACCGTGGAGACCTCGGCGCCGCTGCCGACCTTCATGCCGAGCGCCCGCAGCCACACGGGCGTGATCAGGCCCGCGTACAGCGGGAAGAGCTTGTCGCGGGCGGCGTCCATGAGCTGGATGACCGTCCAGGACTGCCAGCCGACGCGGCTGTGCAGCGGGTGCCAGCCGGGCCGCAGGCCCAGGCTCAGCAGCCGGACGGCGGCGATCAGCAGCGCCGCGTACACCAGCGCGAAGGCGAGGGTGGCGGGGACGAGCGCGATGAGCGCGCCCCGCGCGGCGGCGCCGAGACCGCTGTGGGCGGGCACCAGGCAGGCCGCGACGGCCAGCGCCGCGAGCCCGGCGATCAGCGGCAGCAGCGTCACGCCGACGCCGCTCGCGCCGTACGCCGCCGCCCAGCGGGCCCGGCGCGCGGGCCGCTGCTTGGGCCAGCGCCGCTCGGCCTTGCCGACCTTGACGGCGGGCGCGCCCGCCCAGCTCTGCCCGGTCGGCACCTGCCCGGTGACGCTGGACCCGGCCGTGATCTGCGCGCGCTTGCCGATCCTGGCGCCCGGCAGGAGTGTGCTGCGGGTGCCGACGACGGCGCCGGAGCCGACCTTCACCGGGCCGACCTCGAGCCGGTCGCCGTCCAGCCAGTACCCGGCGAGGTCGACCTCGGCCTCGACCGCGCAGCCCCGGCCGAGCTTGAGCATGCCGGTGACCGGCGGCAGCGAGTGCAGGTCCACGTCCGGGCCGATCCGCGCGCCGAGCGCCCGGCCGTACCGGATCAGCCAGGCCCCGGACAGCGAGGTCGCGCCGGTCGCCTCGGCCAGCCGCTCGGCCGCCCACAGCCGCAGGTGGACGCCGCCGCCGCGCGGATAGCTGCCGGGGGTCAGCCCGCGCAGCAGCAGCCGGGCCCCGGCCGCGGCCAGCGCGAGGCGGCCGGGCGGGCTGAAGAGCAGGACGGCCCCGGCGGCGACCAGCCACCAGGACGCGGTGGGCGCCCACGGGTAGTGGCCGGTCCAGGCCAGGGTGTTGCCCAGCGCCAGCAGCCCGGTCGTCCAGCGCAGCCCGGTCAGCGCGAACAGCGGCAGCAGCGCGAGCAGTTGGACGGCCTTGGCGCGGGCGGACACCGGCGCGATCTCGCGGGCCGGGCGGTCGTCCCGTACGGAACGGTCCAGCATCCTGGCCAGCTTGCGCACGGTCGGCGCCTGGTAGATGTCGACGACGGCCACCGACGGGAAGCGGGTCCGCAGCAGCGTCGTGAGCTGGGCCGCGGCCAGACTGCCGCCGCCGATCGCGAAGAAGTCGTCGCGCGCCTCGACCACCGGCACGCCGAGGACTTCGGTCCACTGCTCGGCGACCCACGCCTCGGTGCCGCGCAGCGGCTCGGCGGCCTCCTCGCCGGGCGCGGGGCCCGCCGACTCCGGCAGCGGCCAGGGCAGCGCGGCCCTGTCCACCTTCCCCGAGGTGCGGGTCGGCAGGCCGGGGACGGTCGCCAGCAGCGGTACGAGGGCGGCGGGCAGCTTCGTGGACAGCTCCGCGACGGCCGCGGCCCGGTCCCAGCCCTCGCTCGCCACCACGTAACCGACCAGCAGCTGATTGCCGCGCCTGGTCGTGCGTACGGCGGCGGCTGCCCCCGCCACGCCAGGCAGCGCCTGGAGCGCCGCGTCCACCTCGCCCAGCTCGATCCGGCGCCCGCCGAGCTTGACCTGCTCGTCGGCGCGGCCCAGGAACAGCAGCCCCTCGGGCTCGGCGCGTACGAGGTCGCCGCTGCGGTACGCGCGCGCCCAGCCCATCGACTCCAGCGGCGCGTACTTCTCCGCGTCCTTCTCGGCGTCGAGATACCGGGCCAGGCCGACGCCGCCGATGATGAGCTGGCCGCTGCCGCCCATCGGCACCGGCTCGCCCGCCTCGTCCACCACGGCCAGCTCCCAGCCGTCCAGCGGCAGCCCGATCCGTACCGGGCCCTCGCCGGTCAGCAGCGCCGCGCAGGCGACGACGGTGGCCTCGGTCGGGCCGTAGGTGTTCCAGACCTCGCGGCCCTCGGTGACCAGCCGCTCGACCAGCTCCGGCGGGCACGCCTCGCCGCCGAAGATCAGCAGCCGCACCTCGTTCAGCGCCTCGGCGGGCCACAGCGCGGCCAGCGTCGGCACCGTCGAGACCACCGTGATCTCCTGCTCGGCCAGCCACGGCCCGAGGTCGCTGCCGCCGCGCACCTGCGAGCGGGGGACCGGGACCAGGCAGGCGCCGTTGCGCCAGGCCAGCCACATCTCCTCGCACGAGGCGTCGAAGGCCACCGACAGGCTCGCCATCACGCGGTCGCCGGGACCGATCGGCTCGTCCTGGAGGAACAGCGCGGCCTCGGCGTCCACGAACGCCGCCGCGTTGCGGTGCGTGACCGCGACGCCCTTGGGGCGGCCGGTCGAGCCCGAGGTGAAGATGATCCAGGCGTCGTCGTCGGGGGAGGGGCGGCGCGGGGCTTTCGACGCGGGCGGGTCGTTCGGCGCGTGACGGGTGCCGGTCACGGTGGTGGCGTGACGGGTGCTGGTCACGGTGGTGGCGTGAGGAGGGCCGGTCCGGGCGGTGGCGTGAGGGGTGCCGGTCGGCGCGTGAGGTGCGCCGGTCAGGGTGAGGGCGCGGTCCGCGCCCAGTACGGCGGCCACCCGCGCCTCGCCGAAGACCAGCTCGGCCCGCTCGTCCGGGTCCTCGGCGTCCACCGGGACGTAGGCGGCGCCCGCCGCGAGCACGGCCAGGATGCTGACGTACAGGTCGTTGCTGCCCGAGGGCACCTGCACGCCGACCCGGTCGCCCGGCCCGATCCCGGCCGCCGCGAGCCCGCGCCGCAGCGTGTCGACCTCGGCGGCCAGCGCGCGGTACGTCAGCGCGGTGCGCCCGTCGTCCAGCGCGGGCTCCTGCGGGTGCGCGAGGACGGTCGCGTCGAGCACGTCCAGCAGCGTCCGCGCCCCGGCGGCCGTGCCTCCCGCGAAGTGGGCGTGCGGAAGGCTCGGCCGTTCGGCCGCGTCCAGCACTCCCAGCAGCAGGTCCACATCCCGCAGCGGGTCGCTCTCCACGCTCAGATCCATGCGCTCCTCGTCCCTCGTCCCCCGTCCGGGGGCCCGGCACCCTGCTCAGGCGTACAAAGCAAGACAAGCCGACCAATCTTACGGGCGGCCTTTCCGCGCCGCCTCCCGAGCGACCCCGCGCCCACCCGCGTTTCGAACGCGTTTCCGCCCCCTCTCGCGCCCCCTCTGACCTGCGCGGCGACCGCCCCTTCCGCCCCGCCCGCCGACGCCCGGCCGGCGCGGCCGAACGTGCCGCAACACACACGAGGAGCCGCGAAGAGATGGCCGCGCGATGTCATCGCGGCGAACGTGCGGTGTACGGGAGATGTACGACTGGGGTCAGACCGTTCTCCGGCTCGCCGACGGTCGCGCGAGGACCGTGACGAGCACGGCGAGATCGGCGGCTCCCGCCGCGTCGTCCGCGTAACGCGCGATCGTGAGCGGACCCACCTCGCGCAGGACGACGCCTTCGCGGGCGAGCACATACGTCAACGCCAGCAGCGCGGAACGGGCGTTGCCGTCGGCGAAGGGGTGGAAGAAGGCCACGTCCAGATACGTCCGGGCGGCGCGCGCGGCCAACGGCACGGCGGTGTCCGCGCTTTGGGCCAGGCACTCCGCGAAGTCCGCCGGGGTGCGCGAGTTCAGCCCGTACCGTTCCCGGCCGCCCTTCGCGTACGCGTCCCCGGTCCTGAACGCCGCCTCGTCCGCACCGAGCACGGTCCGCTGCCACCCGGCCAACAGGCCGAACGTCAGGGGCACTTCGCATACGGCGTCGGCGCGGGCCGCCTCGTACGCGGCCAGCAGGCGGCGGGCGCGGACGGGGTCGCGGCGCCGGACGGGGCCCGCGCACCAGGCGGCGAAGCCGTCGACGGCCGGGGTGGTCCGGCCTGCCGTCACGTCGTCGGCGCCGGTGGCCGTCCAGTCGACCCGCCGCCGTACGCGGCACCAGGCCGCCAGCGCGTCGGGGCCGGTCCCGTACGCGCTCGCGGGAACGGCCGGGTCCCCGGGCGGCTGCGGCGCGGTGGACGTCATCCGCCGTCGTGCCGCTCTTCGAGGTGGCTGTACTCGCGGTGGTCGCGGTAGGGGAGGCGGCCGGTCAGGGCGACGGCCAGATCCTCGCCGACCGAGTCGACGAGCGTGGACGGCGGGGCGACCCAGCTCGTGAAGCGTCCGCCGATGGCGCTGTCGACCACGGCCGTGGCCTCGGCGTCACCCATTCCGCAGGAGGTGAGGTACCACCCCAGCACCAGTCGGCACGTTCCGTACCAGCCGCTCTCCGCCTGCGTACGGTCCACGACGCGCGTGACCAGCCGGACCGCCGCGCGTTCCAGGTGCCAACTGCGCTGCTCGGGGGAGGCATCCGGTGCCGGGGCCAACTCCCGGAAGCGCTCAGCCAGTTCCTCCAGCCAGTCCCGCCACTCGGTCAGCGCGGCGACGGCCTTGGCCGCGGTCGCGTCCGGTGTCGTCACCGAGTGCGCCCCGCAGCACCAACTGCCGACCACACCGCCGTCGTTGTCGCCCTCGCCGACGCTCCAGTTCCACTCCCGCGCCCAGGATCCGTACCGCTCGACGAAGAGCGCGGTGATCCGCGGCACGCAGCGGCGCTCCCGCGCCCACTTGCCCGCCATGCCGGACCGCACCTGCGGCACCAACTCCCTGACCAGCGCCTCGACTCGCGCCTTCTCGGCGTCGTCCCAGGCGAACGGGTGGCGCTCCGGGTCGAGTTCGGGCCAGGTGGGGACGCGGTACGGGGGCGGTGGCGCGGGTTGCTCGGCGGACGTGGCGGGTTGCTCGGCCGGTGTGGCGGGTTGCTCGGCGGGTGTGGCGGGTTGCTCGGCCGGTGTGGGGGGTTGCTCGGCCGGTGCGGCGGGTTGCTCGGCTGACGTGGCGGGCTCCGGGGGTGCGGGTGCGGGCGGGGATGCGGACAGCCGTTCAGTGTCGCGGCCCGCGCCCGTGTCCGCCTCCGGTTTTCCGGCCGCCGGGGGCCTACTGACCGGCGGTGGCGGCGAAGCGCCGGGCGAGGGTCGCGAAGGCGTCCTTGAGCGCGGGCGGGCCGATGACCTCGACGGCGGTGTCGAACTGGGCGAGGGCGGCGGCGAGCGCGGGCCAGGACCAGGAGCCGAGGGTGAGGCGGCAGCGGTCGGCGGTGAGGGGTTCGACGAGGCCGTCGCGGGCGTAGGGGGCGACGGCGGAGGCGGGCAGGTCGAGCACGACGACACCGCGGCAGGGCCAGTCGGCCGCGCCCCGCGCGGGGGCCTCGGCGCCGCGGAAACGGGCGGTGACGAAGGCGGCCACGTCGCCGCCGGGCAGGTCGCGGGGGGTGAAGCGGGGTCCCGTGGGGGTGCGGGGGCGAATCCGGTCGGCGCGGAAGGTGCGCCAGTCGGCGCGGTCGAGGTCCCAGGCCAGGAGGTACCAGCGCCCGCCGCGCGCGACGAGGTGGTGGGGCTCGACGCGGCGGGGTGCGGCGGGGGAATCGGGCCCCTGTGTGCGGGGGGCGGCGGCGGAGCCGGGCTCGTGTGTGCGGGGTGCGGCGGCGGCACCGAGCTCCTGCGCGGCGGGAGCGGCAGGGGCCCCGGCCTCGGGCTCCGGCGGGCCCGCGTAGTCGAAGCGCAGCACCTCGCGGGCGTGGACGGCGGCGCCCAGCGCGGTCAGGACGTCGCTGTCGGCGGTCGCGGCGCCGGGCGGCGGGACGGCCGTCACCTCCAGGGCGTCGATCCGGTGCCGCAGCCGCGCCGGCATCACCTGCCGTACGGTCGCCAGCGCGCGGGCGGCTGCCTCCTCGATGCCCGCGCCCGCCCCCGTGGCCATCCGCAGGGCGATGGCCAGGGCCACGGCCTGGTCGTCGTCGAAGAGCAGCGGCGGCAGCCGCGCCCCGGCGTCGAGCCGGTACCCGCCGTCGGGGCCCTTGGCGGCCGCGATGGGATAGCCCAGCTCGCGCAGCCGGTCCACGTCCCGGCGGACCGTACGGGCGCTGACGTCCAGGCGTTCCGCCAGCTCGCCGCCCGGCCAGTCCCTGCGGGTCTGGAGCAGGGACAGGAGGGAGAGCAGCCGGGCCGACGTTTTCTGCATACGTCCGATTCTCTCCCGAGTACAGGACAGAAACTGTCCTGTATGGGTGCGAGGGTGGGTCGCAGACCGGGAAACACGCAGGTCACGAAGGTTCGAACCCGACAGCGCAAGGAGCCACCCATGTCCGTCACGACCGCCACCCACCTGAATTTCCGGGGCGAGGCCCGCGCGGCGCTCGACTTCTACGCGTCCGTCTTCGGCGGGCGCCTCACCGCCGTCACGTACAAGGACGCAGGCGCCGTACAGGCCGAGAGCGAGGCCGACTGGATCATGTGGGGCGAGGTCGTGTCCGACGACGGCTTCCACGTCATGGCGTACGACGTCCCGTCGCACCTGCCCTGGGACCAGGGCCGTAACGCCTTCTTCGTCTCGGTGCGCGGCGACAGCGCCGAGGAGATCACCGCGCTCTGGGAGAAGCTGGCGGACGGCTCGACGGTCGCGCAGCCGCTCGCGCCCGCGCAGTGGGCGCCGCTGTACGGCATGCTCACCGACCGCTTCGGGGTCGTGTGGGTCCTGGACGTCACTGCCCCGTACGGCGGCTGACGCCACGTCATGCCGCACGTGACGCCGTACGTGACGCCGCCGCTCGACAGCCGCGCCCTGAACCGGGCGACCCTGGCCCGCCAACTCCTGCTGGAGCGCTCGGACCTGCCGGTCCTGGACGCCGTCGCGCACCTCGGCGGCGTCCAGGCGCAGGAACCGCAGGAGCCGTTCACCGGGCTCTGGTCACGGCTGCGCGGCTTCCAACCCGCCGCGCTGGACTGCCTGTTGACCGGGCGCGAGGTGGTGCGCACCCATCTGATGCGCCGTACCGTCCATCTCGTCACCGCCGAGGACGCGCTCGCCTGGCGGGCCCGCCACGATCCGATGCTGCGGCAGCGCGTCCTGGGCACGTACCGCGACGAGTTGGCCGGGATCGACCTGGCCGCGCTGGCGGCGGCGGCCCGCGCCGTCGTGGCCGACGGCGAGGCCCGCACGATGGCCGAGATCGTCGCGGCGCTCGCGGACCGCTGGCCGGGGCCGCCCCGGCGCGTCCTCGGCGAACTCGTGGTCGCCGCCCTGCTCCCCATGGCGCAGCGGCCCCCGCGCGGCCTGTGGCGTACGAAGTCGGGCGTCCGCAACGTCCTGCTCTCGTCGTGGCTCGGCCGCGACATCGACCCGCCGCCCGCGGACGACGCGGCGGAGGACCTCGTCGGACAGGCGCTCGTACGCCGCTACCTCGCCGCGTACGGGCCCGCCGCCACCGCCGACCTGCGCGCCTGGTCCGGCCTCGCGGGGCTCCCCGCCGCGGTCGCCGCCGTACGCCCCGAACTCGTCGCCTTCCGCGACACCCAGGGCCGTGAACTGCTCGACCTCCCCGACGCCCCGCGCCCCGACCCCGGCACCCCCGCGCCCGTACGCTTCCTGCCCGCCTTCGACAACGCCCTTCTCGGCTACGCCGACCGGACCAGGATCGTGGACGACGCCCACCGCGGCCTGTCCGTCGCCGGTCAGCGCGTCGTCCTGGTCGACGGCCGCGTCGCCGCCACGTGGACGGCGGAGGCGCGGGGCGTCGCCGTCACCCCGCTCCGGCCGCTGCGGCGGGCGGAGCGCGCCGCGGTCATGGACGAGGGCCGGGCCCTGGCGGCCTTCCTCACGGACGGGGAGAGCGACCTGGTCCGCACCGCGTAGGCGCGGCTTGAACGCGCCCTTGGTCTACGGCTGTTGGGGTCCGTACGTCTCCTCGCGCGTCGGCCACGCGTCGGCGCGCGCGAGGTCGAGGACGAGGGCGGCGATGTTCCAGGCGTCGTCCTCGCCCCGGTGGTGCCGCCCTTCGAGCGGCAGCCCGGCCACGCGCAGCGCCTCCGCCATCCCCGGCCGCTTGCGCAGCCCGTACCCTTGCGTGAACACCGCCTTCGCGTTCACATGCGACCTGCCGAAGGGGTACGTGACCTGCGTCGCCCGGCACTGCCGCGTGAACTGGTGCCGGTCGTAGTCCCCCCAACTCGCCCACACCCGCGCCCCCGCCAGGTGCTCCCGCGCCAACTCCCCGCAGGCGTCGGCGAACGACACCCCGCGGTCCACCTCCGCCTGCGTCAGCCCCGTCAACTCCGTGCAGAACGCGCTCACCCGCGACCGCACCGGCCGCACCACCCACCGGTGCCGCCCCACCCGCTCCCCGGCCGCCAGGTCCACCACGGTCAGCCCGATCTCGATGATCTCGCTCACCGCCCCCGGCGGCGGCTGTCCGTCCCAGCACGTCGCCTCGACATCCACGACATTCAGCAACTCCCCGCCCCAATTCATCCGTCGAGCATAGGAAGCCAGCCGCCGGACGCCGAACCATTTCCCGACCAGCCTTCGGCCGGGAGGTACGGGGATGCGTCGGCGTCTTCTACCGCGTCCGCGTCACCGGCGGCCGCCTCCGCCCCCAACAGGCCACGTGCCCCCGGTCCTGACCGGGGGCCTGATCCAGGATTGACCCCAAGGCGGACGTTCCCGGGAGGGTGCTTCGGGCGGCGGATCTAGTGGGGTTGGCCGGACGTCCGGCGTAGGGGGCGGGCAACTGGGCGGTCAGCAGGGGCCGTTGTCGGTCCAGACGGCCCAGGAGGAGGGGTCGGTGGGGACGGCGTTGGTGGAGTAGTAAGTCGCCGTGAATTTGTGGCCGTTGTAGGAGACGGCGTTGCCGGGGACGTAGGAGGTGGACGGGCTCCAGGGGGCGGGGCAGGCGGGGGTGCCGCTGCCGCCTCCGGTGGTGGTGGCGGACAGCGGGACCGAGGCGGGGCTGACGGTGCCGGAGGCGGTGGCGGCGGCGACCGTGTAGGTGTAGGCGGTGCCCGCGGTGAGGCCGGTGTCGGTGAAGGACGTGCCGCCGGTGGTGCCGACCTGGGCGCCGCCGCGGTAGACGGTGTACGAGGCCGCGCCGGAGACGCCGGTCCAGGACAGGGCGACCGAGGTGTCGGTGGTGGCGGTCGCGTGCAGGCCGGTGGGCGCGGCGAGCGGCGGGGGAGTGCCGTTCGAGGAGACGAACTGCCAGGTGATGCCGGTGACGACACCCGTCCCGAGCGGCGCGAACTCCGCGAAGGCGGGCTGGCTCAGGTCGATGTGCGTCGCGTCGCACGTCGGGCACTTGTCGGCCACCGGCACCGTGAGCGTCTTGCCGTTGTACGTGACCTGGACCGAAATCCCGCCGCACAGAGGGTCGTTGTTGGGGTTGGCCGAGGTCCACCACTGGTACGACACCGCGACCAGATACTGCGTGGACGCGTCGATCCGCGTCCCGCACGCGCCGTACCCGACGTCGTTGTAGTACGTCATCGACCCGCTCATCGGCTGCCCGACCGGCACGGCGGCCACGGCCGGTCCGCCGGCGAGCAGCACGAGCGCCGAGGCACCCGCCAGGGCGCCGAGCCAGGACGTGACGCGGCGCGTGACCCGTCGGCCGACCCGTCGCCTGACGCTTCGCCTGATACCTCGCCTGACACCTCGCGGAGCGCGCAATGTACCTCTCCTCTACGTCTGTTCAGAGTGGGGGGAGCCTGAGCAAGGCGTTGAGCACGGGGCGTACTTGGCGTCCGGGGCTGACAGTACGCGAACAAGCCGCCGTACGGTGGCGAGGCGGCGGCACACCGAACGGTTCAGGACGTCGTTGTCATGCCCTCCCACCGGGCACAGGTCACGCGCCCCCGCCCGGCCCCCGAGCCCCCGGCGCGCCCGCCGCGAGCAGCCCGTCCACGAACGTCCGCAGCCCGTCGCGATACGTGTCCCGCAGGGCCAGTTCGTGCCACCGGCCGCTGACGGCCGCCAGGTGCGGCACCTTCTCCGCGTCGAACGTCTCGCGGAACACGGGCGGTTCGCCGCCGCTCGGCCACCGTACGGAGTGCGCGCGCACCAGGATCTCGCCGACCGTGTAGTACCAGATGCTGCGGAAGACGTGCACGGACTGCTCCTGCGTACAGCCGTGTTCGTCCGCCCCGGACACGATGCCCTCGACCATCCACAGCGCCGATTCGTCGAGCAGCCCGACGAAACCGTCCGTGGTCAGCACCTCCGCCGCCCACGGCCAGGCGGCGAGCGCGTCGTGCAGCGCGGTGGCGGACGCGATGACGCGGTCGCGCGGATCGGCGGGGAGTTCGGGGCGTTCGAGCTGGCTGATGTGGTGTTCGAGCAACTGGACGAGCAGGTCTTCCTTGTCCCGGATGTGGTGGTAGAGCGTCGTCGGCCCGATGCCCAGCTCGGCGGCCAGCCGCCGGATCGTCAGCTTCTCCCAGCCGTCGCGGTCGATGAGCCGACGGGTCGCCGTGAGGATCTCCGCGCGGGAGGTCACGGGCGGGCGGCCGGTGCGGCCGTTCGGCGCGGGGGCGGCGCTTGCGCGCTTGGACGGCGCGGGCTGCTCGGGCTGCTTGGACGGCGCGGGCTGCTCGGGCGACGCGGACTGCTCGGACGGCTGGGGCGACGCGGGCTGTGTGGGCGGTCGGGGCATGGGCCCATCATGCCGCGCCGCCGCGCGCGGGCCGTACGACGTACGCCGTGACCTGCGCGAGGGTCCGTCCGTACCCGTGAAGCGCGCCCCGGCCGCGTACGGCCGCCGTGCCCGCCCCCGGCCGCCCGGCGTACCCCCGTCCGCCTCCGGCCCCCCGCGTCCGTCCCCGTCCGCCCCCCTCCCGATTCCCATCCGGTCCATCCGGTGCTACTTTCGGAACACGTTCCTAAAGTCGGGACGGCAGAGAGCAGCGGCGCGCGCCGGCGCCGAGAACGGGGAGTCCGCGATGCGGAAGAGGCTGAGGAAGAGTCCGAGCAGCAGCCCGATCGAACCGGGGGGTCCGGGCGGGGGTCCGGGCCGGGGTCCGGGCGGAGGCACCGGCGGAGGCACCGGCATCCCGGCGCCCCCGACAGCCCCGCCGAGCGGGGCCCCGGCGGCCGTCCGCCCGGGGCTGACCCTCGCGGTCGTCGCCGTCGTCCAGTTCATGGTGTCGCTCGACGTGTCCGTCGTGAACGTCGGACTGCCTCAGATCGCGTCCGGCCTCGGCTTCGGCCCGGTCGGCCTGACCTGGGTGATCCACGCGTACGCCCTCACGTACGGCGGCCTGCTCCTGCTCGGCGGCAAGGCGGCCGACCGCTACGGCCGCAAGCGGGTGCTGCTGCTCGGGCTCGCCCTGTTCGGCCTGGCCTCCCTCGGCGGCGGCCTCGCCCAGAACCCCGCCCAACTCGTCGCCGCCCGCACGATCCAGGGCATCGGCGCCGCCGCCCTCGCCCCCGCCGCGCTGGCGCTGCTGACCGGGACGTTCCCCGAAGGCCGGGCGCGCGTCAGGGCGTTCGGCATCTGGAGCGCGGTCAACGCGGCGGGCGGCGCCTTCGGCGTCGTGATCGGCGGTGTCCTCACGCAGTACGCGAGCTGGCGCTGGGTCATGCTGGTCAACGTGCCAATGGCCGCGTGCGCGCTGGCACTTGCCTGGCGCGGGGTCACCGCGACCGCGCCGAACGCGCGCGCCGGCCGCCCCGACGTGCTCGGCGCCGTACTCGCCACCGCGGGCATGACGCTCCTGGTCTTCGGCGTCGTCCGCACCGACCGGCACGGCTGGACCTCGGGCGCCACTCTCTCGACGCTCGCCGTCGCCGTCGTCCTGCTGGCCGCCTTCCTCTCCGTCGAGCGGACCACGGCCCGCGAACCCCTCATCCGGCTCGGCCTGTTCGCCAACCGCTCGGTCTCCGGCGCGAACGCGTTCAACCTCCTGGTCGGCGCCGCCATGACGCCGTCCTTCTACTTCGTCTCCCTCTACCTCCAGGACATCCTCGGCAAGGGGCCCGCGCTGACCGGCGCGATGTTCCTGCCCTTCACCTTCGGCCTGATCGGCGGCTCCGTGCTCGCCATCAAGTTGGGCTACCGCTTCCCGCCGCGCACCCTGCTCGTCACCGGCGGCATCCTGACGGCCGTCGGGCTCGGCTGGTTCGGCATGATCAGCGCCGACGGGTCCTTCGCCGCCGACATCCTCGGCCCCTCGATCGTCGCCAGCGTCGGCTTCGGCCTCTGCCTCGGCCCGGTCGTCTCCACCGCCACGGCGGGCGTCGCGCCCCACGAGACCGGCACCGCCTCCGGCCTGCTCAACAGCTCCCGCCAGATCGGCGCCTCCCTCGGCCTCGCCGCCCTGGGCACCGCCGCGCAGCACCGCACGGGCGGACGCGCGACGCTCGGTGCGCTCTCCGACGGGTACGGGTTCGGCCTGACGCTGGGCGCCGCGCTGCTGGTCGCGGCCGTGGCCGTCGCCCTGACGGTGCTGCGGCGGACCGGGGCGCCGGGGCGTGAATCCCCGTCCGTGGAGCGGGACTTGGTGCCGACGGGGGACTGAGGGGGGACTGAGGGGACGGTACGGCCGGACGGCGGCGGGTCGTACGGGGTCCGGTTGTACGGGTACGGCCACGCGGTGGCTCGGCTGTACGGGGGCGGGCTCTTTCCCGCCACCGTACGGTCAACTACCGGCCGAAGACGGCTCTTTCGGGTCGGGTCAGGTTGTCATGGGCATGACCTCATGCGTAACGCGAGCCCCATGCACCACCCGGCCCTCCGAGAGGATCGCATCAGCGTGAGAAGTCCGAGAAGCCTCGTGAGCAGTCTGAAGCCGAAATCGACGGCGACCGTTTTCGTGACCGCGGCGGCGCTGGCCCTGGGCTGCGGCCTGGGCACGGCGGCGGCGGCCCCTTCGTCCCCCGCGCCGTCCCTCGCGCCGTCCCCCGTGGCCGCCGCGCCCGCGTGCGGCTCGGCGACGGTCTCCGGCCGTACCGTCAGCGGGGCGCTGCCCGCGGCCGAGGTCCACCGCCAGCTCAACTCACTGACGCGGCAGCACCGTTCGCAGTACGGGACGCCGTCCGGGATCGCGGCCAAGGGCCCGCTCGGTACGGCCTCCCCGGCCACGGGCACCGTCGTACGGCCGCTGCTCGACATCCACCCGGCGCAGGGCACGGCGTTCAAGTCGCTGTCCGGCTCGGACGGTTCGTGCGCCACCCAGTCCGTCTCGACCCAGCTCACGGTGCACGACAGCGGCACCACCATCTACACCCCGACGATGTACCCGGCGGGCGGCTCCTGCGTCGAACTCGTCACCGTCTACACGCGGACCGTCCGCTCGGTCTCCGCCTGGGACTGGTGCCGCAGCGTCAACTTCGCCGCCTCCGTCACCATCAACAGCTCCTTCCTCACCACCTACACCGGCGGCACCGGCTCCTACACCGGCCGCGTCGTCAAGACCTCCGCCGCCTCCAACACCTGGTCCGCGGACCTCTACAACTACTCGACCGGCCAGTGGGACACCCTCTTCGCCCAGTCCGGCACCAACCAGTCCGGCCGCACCGACGGCTGGGACATCGAAGAGCTCTACTCCACGGTCGGCACCTCCGGACAGGCGTCCTCCTGCGCCGACATGGCCAACCTCACCTTCGAGTCCGCCAACATCGCCGTCCGCACCAACGGCACGTGGTCCCCCGCCTCCACCGCCAACGCCGACACCCACTACGACTCCCCCGCCGGCTCCTTCTACTGCCCCACCCGCACCTTCCAGATGCTCACCCCTTACACCCACTGGAAAGCCACCGGCTGACCTCCCGTCCCCGGGTGGCTCTGGCCCGAAGGGCCCTGGCTTGCCGCGCCGGGCGGGCGGGCCGGCCAGGGGTCGGGCGGGGCCCGGCTAGGGTGGGGTGATGGCGGCGATTCGGCAGATCCAGGTGACCTTCGACTGCGCGGAGCCCGAGCGGGTCGCGCGGTTCTGGTGCGAGGTGTTGGGGTACGTGGTGCCGGCGCCGCCGGAGGGATTCGGGACGTGGGGGGAGTACGACGCCGCGCAGCCTCCGGAGGAGCGGGGGTCGTGGTTCGCGTGCGTGGACCCCTCGGGGGCAGGGCCCCGGCTGTACTTCCAGCGCGTCCCCGAGGGGAAGGCCGTCAAGAACCGGGTGCACCTCGACGTACGGGTCGGCACCGGCCTGGCGGGGGAGGAGCGGCTGGCCGCCCTGGAGGCCGAGTGCGCGCGGCTGATCCCGCTCGGCGCGGTGCGCGTACGGCTGCTGTACGACGGCGGCAGCGACTCGTGCATCGTGATGCAGGACATCGAGGGCAACGAGTTCTGCCTCGACTGACGCGCTCGCGGGGACCCGCGCCGGAGGCGTCGGCCCGGAGATCGACGACCCGGAGCGCAGGGACGCGGTACTCGTCCGGCTCGATGATCGAGGACGAGAGGCACCCTCGGAGGGGGCAGGACCCGGGTGCGGGGCGGACGGTCTGGGTCTTGATCCGGCGGGATGCCAGTCAGTGGGGGTACGTGCGGGGCGGGCGTTGACGGGGGAGGGTGTCGCGGAACTGCTCGATGGCGGAGCTGATCTGGCGGGTGAGGTGGGTGTCCTCGATGCGGTCGAGGTAGAGGTTGCGGCGCGCGAGGCCGACGGCGTCGACGCAGAAGTAGAGGGACATGAGGGGGTTGATGAAGAGTTCGCTGCGCTTGGTGCGGGCGGTGAACTGGACGTCGCCGAAGTCGCCGCGGGTGGCGGCGGCGATGGAGCCGTGGACGATGCTCGGGTACTCGGGCGTGGACGCCTGGGCGTGGGCGACGGCGTCGAGGTAGAGGGCGCCCTCGCGGCTGGCGGGGGAGAGGGAGAAGGCCCCGAGGTAGGCGCCGTCGCGCTCCAGAGCGGCCAGATTCTCCAGTACGAGGGCGTGGTTGACCCCGTGGTACGCGTCCACGCCGAAGCCGAGGCAGGCGACGAGCCGTTGGGGGACCTCGTCCAGCGCGCGGACGGCGGCGAGGCTGGCCATGTCCTCCTCGGGGGTGCCGAGTCCGCTCTCGTCGCCGCGCATGAGGATGTCGGTGCCGCCGTCGACGAGGACGATCGCGTCGACGCCGCCGAGGTGGGCGATCAGCGCGCGGTACGCGGCTCGCAGCGGCTGGACTCCCGTCCGGTCGAAGGCGTGGACGGTGGACGGGAGGCCCTGCCCCTCCAGCCAGCGCGCCAGCGTCCGCTCGGGGAAGTAGTCGCCCCTGGCCACGGTGTCGGGCCCGATGACGGCCACGTCGTGGTCCAGCCACACGCCCAGGTCCAGGCCGTGCAGATCGGCGAACGACAGATTCGCCAGGTGCACTTCCTTGCCCTCGGCGCGCAGCGCGAGCGCCAGCGGCAGTCCGGCGTAGACGTCGAAGCCGCCGCCCGCGCCGGCGACGAGCACGCGCCGCGCGTCGCGCAGCCGCGTGAACAGGGCGGGCTCATGAAGGGAGTACACCCAGGGACGGTAACAGGAGCGCGGAGCGAGGCCGTTGAGGACATCCGCAGGTCATGACCCGACACCGCACCCCGCACCGCGCGACGTGCCGAATCCCCGACGCGTCAAGCCAGTTGCCGCTGGCGCAGCATCGCGTGGTGCGACAGCGACGGCCCTCCCCGAGGGCGCTCCCCGCACTACGCTCGTCGCCTGACCGAGAGGCACTGGGGCGGGGGTCACGGGCGTGAAGCGCATCGTCGGGGTGCACGGGATCGGGCAGTCCAGGACGTCCAAGGAGCAGCTGACGCGCGACTGGTCGGGGGCGCTCGACCGTGGCCTCGGCGCGGCGGGCGCGCCCACACTGCCGCCCGGCACCCTCGAACTGCCGCACTGGACACGGCTCCTGGCCCGTCCGGGCAAGCACCTCGGCCCGGACGACGATCCCTTCGACAGCGAAGTCCCCCTGGGCGACGGCGAGGCCGACTTCGTCACCCGGGCGCTGGAGGACGTCGTTCCCCGCGAAGACCTCGACCGGATCGGGGAGTCGGAGTCGCAGACGCTCGGGCCGCCGCAGCTCTGGCCCGCGCGCCTCACCCGCCTGGTGATGGCGTACGACCTGCGCTTCCCCCGAGGCGGCGGCAGGCTCTTCGTGAGCGCGATGCGCGAGGTGCGCTTCTACCTGTACGAGCCCGGTCTCGCGGCCCGGGTCCGGGCCCTGGTCGCGGAAGCGTTCGACGCGGACACCGCCGTGGTCGTGGGGCACTCGCTGGGCAGCGTGATCGCCTACGACCTGCTGCGCCGGGAGGAGATCGCACCCGACCGCGCGTCCGGGGTGCGTACGCTCCTGACGTGCGGCTCCCCCTTGGCCGTTCCCTCGGTACGGCGCGGACTGGGCATCGCCGACGGTGAGCCCATGGGGCTGCCCGCCGGTACGGGGTGGGTCAATGTCTTCGACCCGGGGGACGTGGTCACCGGCGGCGGCGGACTCGGTGGTCTGGGGCCCGGGATCACCGACGAAAGGGTGAACAACGGCATCGGAGACCCGCACAGCGCCGCCCGCTACCTCCAATCCGGCCCCGTGGCACGCGTGATCGCGGACGGCTGCCGGTGAACCGGGGCGCGGCTCCGCGAACGGCCCGGCGATCGCTGATCGAGATCGCCGAATCGGAGCGGGACGACGACCCCGAATTCCGTGAAGGGATCGCCGCCCAAGTCGCCGTCGTACGGGAGTGGTGGGCCGAGAGACCGCCGAGTGAGAGCCGCTTCGAACGGCGCGGCCCGAAACGGCTCGACACGGTTTACGACCTGCGCGAATTCCTGGACGACGCGCGGCCGGAGGAGGCCGCCCACGATCACGCGCTCGTGGTCTACGTCACCGGCCACGGGGTCACCCGACCGTCGCACGACCACTTCCTCCTGCTGCGCGACTCCGACGAGAGACGTCTCCCGGCGACCGCGTTCCAGACCGGCGACCTGATCGCGCGCGTCCTGGACTCCGACTCCGACCACATCCTGGTGATGGTCGACTCCTGCTACTCCGGTGTCCTCCGCAAAGACCTGCAACGCCGGCTCGAAGCCTTGAACAGCGCACGGCGGAACCTGAACTCCCTCGTGGTCATCTCGTCCGCCAACGAGACGGGGACCCCGCGTCCGCAGCAGTTCACGCGCCTCCTGCAAGCCGTCTCCGCGTACTTCAAGGAAAAAGAGGCGGGGTTCGCGAACGCGCACCTCAGCTTCGCGGAGTTCTTCGAAGCGATGCGCGTTCTGCGCAAGCGGGATGTCTCGCTCGATGTGCAGTTCCTCTGGCCCAACTACGCGCTGATCAGCAGCGACGACCATCAGGACCTCAGCCCCTGCCTCCCGAACCCCGGTTACGCGCCCGAACGCGTCGTCGTCGGCCCCGCGCGCGGCGCCGTCGCCTGGAGCGCCGCCGACCTCGACGCGTACTGGCTCTCCCGCGCCTCCGGCCGGCCGTCGGACGGCGGCCCCGGCTGGCACTTCACGGGCAGAAGCGGGCTCGTACGGCGCTTGAACCGGTTCCTGACGGGAGACGCGAGCACGCTCGTCGTCACCGGAGAGGCCGGATCGGGGAAGTCCGCGCTGCTCGCCCGGGCCGTGACGCTCAGCGACCCGGGGTTCCGGGCGGACCCGGCGTACGCGCCCCTCATCGAGGACATTCCGCCCGGCCTCCTGGTGCCCGTGGGGGCGGTCGACGCGGCGGTGCTCGCGCGGAACGCGGACGCCGACGAGGTGGCGGCGGCGCTCTACGCGGCGCTCACCGGCACGGTGCCGACCGGGGTTTCGGGGGTCGGCGTCCTGGACGACCTGCTGGATCACGTACTGGTCACCGCCCGTCGGGAGGGCCGTCCGCTGACGATCGTCATCGACGGCATCGACGAGGCCAAGCACCCCGCGAGGATCGTCACCGACCTCGTCCGCCGCCTGGCGCATCAGTGGACCGACGACGAACTGCCCGCTGTACGACTGCTCTTGGGCGTGCGCAGCGCGCGCCCCGACACGGGCGGCGACGGCCCCCGGCCGCTGGTGGACCGGTCGGCTGATCTGCTGAGTCTGCTCGTTCGGTCCACGGACGCCGGGGAACCGCTGCGGACGGACACCGACGCCGACACCGTCGAGGACATCGCGGCGTACGTGGGCGCGCTGTTGAAGGCCCGGTTCACCACAGGTCCCGGCCCCTCGGCACCCCCGGCCCCCCGCGCTCCGGACCGCCGGGCTCCGGACCGCCGCGCTCCGGACCGCCGGGCTCCGGACCCCCGCGCCCTGGAACGGCTCGCCCTCGCGGTCGCGGAGGAAGTGACGCCCTCCTTCCTGGACGCGCGCCTCGCCGCCGAAGCCCTGCTCGCGGCACCGGACCGGCTGCCCCGCCCCGACGACGCCGACTGGCGGCGCGGTCTGCGCCGGGGCACCCAGGAGCTGCTGCGACAGGATCTCAGGGCGGTCGAGCGCGCCACGGGCGTACCGGCCCGGTCCGCCGTGCACGTCCTGCGCGCGACCGCGTTCGCCCAAGGGGAGGGCCTTCCGTGGGGCGAGGTGTGGCCGTGCGCCGTACAGGCGTTGGCGCGAGGCGAGGTCGCGGCGCCCGAGGCGCTGGTCAGGCGGGTGCAGGAAGGTCCGCTCCAGGGATATCTGGCCAAGGGGGTGGAGGACGGCAAGTACGTCTACCGGCCGGTCCACGAGCGCATCAGCGAGGTGCTGCGCGGGGACCCGCGACTGCTGCTCTCCGGGGAAGCGGAACCCGGCACGTCCGAGGAGGCGGAGGCGGGCGTCAGGGCGGCCCACCGCCAACTGGCCACCGCCTTCAGCGCACTTCACGCGCGGAAGACCGGGCTGCCGTACCCGTACGTGTGCCGCCACCTGGTGCAACACGCGGCGGCCGGAGGCGTACTGAACGACCGGGTCGTCACCGACGGCTTTCTGCCGCACGAGACGAGCGGGAACGTACGGGGCGCTCTCGGGCTGCTCGCGGAGCACGCCCCGGACACCGAGCGGCTGTTCGCGTGGGCACGGATCGAGCCGTTCCTGGCCGACGCGCCTCCGCTCGCGCGCGCGGACAGCCTGCGCTTCTCCCTGCTGGAGGGCAGGGAACCGGCGGCGGTACGGGACAGCGGCGGCCCGGCCGCCGGCCGTCTCGTGCCAGTGTGGAACCACCTCGCGGTGCCGGGCAACGTCTTGGCGAGGCAGGACGCGGACCTCTGCTCCCTGGTGTCCTTCACCCTCCGGGACGGGACACCGCTGATCGCCGTGGGCGACGCCGACGGGGCCATACGGGTCTGGGACCCGGCCACGGTGACCCCGGTCGGTCCGCCGATCCCGGGACACGGCCGCTTCGCGCGGGCGCTGACCGTCGTGAGCGATGCCGAAGAGCCATCAGCCGAGGTGCAATTGGCGGTCGGCTGCGATGAAGGCGTCTGGATCTGTGACCCGTTGAGCGGCAGCACGCGACAACTTCCGGTCACCTCGGCCGTCCAGGCCATGGTGTCCTTCAGCGACGTGTACGGGTCGCCCCGACTGGCGATCGGTACGGCCAGGGGGCTCGTGCTGTGCGATCCGCTCACCGGAGGGCCGCGCGGCGGCGAATGGGCGTACGGGGACGACTCGTTGACCTCGGTGCTCGGGCTCGCGGCCTTGGCGCTCACCGATGGCACCACACTCCTGGCCGTTCAACGGGCGGGCCGCGTCGAGATCGTCCAGGCCGCCGCGCAGGGCTTCCCCACCCGCCCGGTGTGCACCGTGCGGGTGGATGACGACGAGATCGCCGCGCTGGCCCTGATCGGGGACCGGACGGGCGAGAGCCCCTTCCTGGCACTGGCCTCCCGGACGCGCGGGACGGTCGGCTTGTGGGACGCGCTGACCGGCGCCGGATTCGGGGACCGCACGGTCAGGCGCTCCGCGACCGTGCTCGCGCCGTACCTCCGCGCCGGCTCGGAGCCGCTGCTCGCGCTCGGCACCGACGACGGCGCCGTCCACCTGTGGAATCCCGAGACGGGGGAGGAGGCACGCCGGTTCCCCGCCGACCACACGGACGGGGTGACGGGCCTGGCCGTCGTGCCCGGTCGGGACGGCGTGCCGCTTCTGGTCTCCGCCTCCGCTGACCGGACCGTGCGCGTGTGGAACCCCGAGGCGTGGGCGCGGCACCCGGAGCGGTTCGCGCGGTCCGTCCGGCGCGCCGACGGGACACTCCTCGCGGTACTGCCCGGCCCCGGCGACGCTCCCGAGACCGTCGAGGTCGGCCCGGACCGGAACCTGACCGTGAGATCGGCGGCCACGGGGGCGGTCATCCGGTTGATCGACCTTCCCCGAACGGGACTTGACGGTCCGGTGACGGCCCTGGCCGTCCACGCGCCGCCCGGCGGTTCCCCGATGGTCTTCGCCGGGCTGCCGGACGGTGCCATCGGCGTCTGGAGCGAGGGCCGTTGGCGCATGATGAACGCGTGGATCTTCGGGGACGACCACGCCACCGCCTTCGCCGCCTTCGCCGACAGCGGGCGGACCGTGCTGGCCGTGGGGACGCGCCATGGGTCGGTCGTGTACTGCGACCCGGCGAACGGACAGGTGCTGGGGTGGCTCCACATCGGCGAAGACACCGGGTCCGTCCACGCGTTGACGTACGTGCCGCTGCTGTCGGGCGGCGTCCTCGCCCTGGCCTCCGAGGACGGCGGCGTGCGCCTGTGCCGCCCGTTCAGCGAACCGCACGCCGAATGGCCGGGAGACATCGGCACCGTGGAGTCCCTGGCGGTCCTTCCGACATACGGGGAAGGGGAGTTGCTGCTGGCGGCCGGTGGTTCCGACGGCTGCGTACGGCTGTGGACGGGTGATCCGGAGCGGGAACCGTTCACGCTGCCGACCCGGCACGACGGTCCCGTATCCGCCCTCCACGCCGTACGGTCGCCCGGCTCCCGCCGCCTGCTGGTGAGCACCGGCCACACGGACACGACCGTGCGGCTCTGGGACCCGGCCGCCGGGGAAGAGGTCACGCGCCTGGTCACCGCGGCGGCCCTGACGTCCCTCGGCGTCGTGCCGTCCACCGACAGCCCGGCCCCTCGCCAGCCCGTGATCGTCTTCGGCGGCCCGGCCGGAATCGGCGCGGTGACGCCGAGCGCGGCGCGGCCCGAGGGGTAGTCGCAGCACGTGCCGTTCAGGCCACCCGCATACGGGCGACCGCCTCGCGCGCGCGGCGCCGGGCCCGCTCCGACAGCACCTCCCGACTGTCGTGGGGCGACCCGAAGCCGCCGCAAGTGTCGCTGAGCGCAAGGGCGTTGCTCTGCGAGACCAGACGGCCGAAAGCCGTCAGGCGCACGGGATCGGCCGGCCGGATCAGCCGCGCCAGCTCCGTCCGCGGGCCGAGGCCCGCATCGCGGGCGACGTCGTCCGCCAGCGCGCACCTGACCGTGTCCCAGGCGGGTCCGCCGGTCGCCCGGTACGCCTTGGCGACGGTGTCGGAGTGCAGGACGTCGGCGCCGTGCCGGTTCAGCGCGTACGCGGCCACGTACAGGCCCTGGTGGTCGCGGTCGCGGCACTGCTCGCCGTCGACGTGATCGGCGCAGTCGCAGCCGGTCAGCCGGGGCAGCACCGCCGCCGTGACGTGTTCCGGATCGGCCCGGCGGCTCGGGGCCCCGGGAGGCGGCAGGGGAAGTCCCGCCTCCAGGGCCCGGGTCCGCCAGGCCGCGCGCGCCGCGTCGAGGGCCGCCGAGGGCCGCTGCCCCGCGCCGAACGAGGTCATCCGTGAAGGGTTGGCGTGACCGAGGCGGCTCACCCCCGCCAGGAAGGCGGCGGCCGTACGGGCGCTCCGCGCGTCGTCGGCCGCGAACGCGTCCGTGAGCTCGGCCCGTTGGCGCTCGCTCAGTACCCGGTCCCAGAGTTCGAGCATCACGCAGGCCGCGGTGGCCAGTTCGGCGACGAGCGGATTCCACCCGTGCGGCTCCGAGAGATCGACCGTGCCCCAACACCATTGATGTGCAATGTTGTTGAGTTCTCCTGGTTGGCCCACGTTGCCCTCATTCAGCGTGCTAGCGTCCTGCCGCATCTCATCAGACACAGCGGAGAGCGGAGCACGGATCAGGTGTCGTTGGCCGAATTACGACCGTCCCCGGGGCCGTCACGTCCTCGCTGGGACCCCAGAAGGCAGGCGTGCGTACCGGTGCTGACCGCCCGGGGGCACGGCACTCGCGTCACCCTCGTCCACGCACTGCGGCACGCGGACGGTCTGCGCGCCGTCTCGGCGAAGACCGCAGGGGAGACCGTCGCCCTGCTGGAGTACCTCCTCGCCGTCTGCTACGCCTCCACCCGCTGCCCGACGACCCGTGACGAGTGGCTCGGCTGGGTCCGCGACGGCACGCCGCTGACCGGGGCCGCCGACTGGCTGGACGGCCGCCCCGACGAGCACTGGGACCTCTTCCACCCGACAGAACCGCTGGGGCAGAACGCCCTCCTCGCCCCGTACCTCGACGAACACGGCGCGGGACCGGCCCAGTTGGTGATCGAGCACGCGGGGGACTACAACCAGTTCTTCGACCACCACCACCTCGAACACCCCACTCCGCTCCCCGCCGACGCCGCCTTCCGCGCGATGCTCACCCAGCACGCGTACGGACCCGGCGGCCGGGCCCGTATGCCCGGCAAGGAAACCCTCGGTCCCACGCTCACCAACCTGGCCGCAGGACGCCTCAGCACCCGTATCCGGGTCGTCGCGCTGGGGACGACGCTCGGCGACACCCTGCGGCTCAATCTCGTGCCGACCGCCGAGGACCCCGGCCGCTTCAACCGGACCTGGACGGTGGCGCCGGAGCCCCGGCGGGGCTTCCTGACCAAGCCGTCGGGGCGGCGGGTCGACGGACCGGCCGACCTGAACACCGTTCTGGGACGCTCGGTCCTCCTGCGGCCGACCGTCACCGAGGACGGGACTCCCGCTGTCGACCGCGTCCTGATGGCGGCCGGTGAACTCCTCGAACCACTGGCCCACCACCGCACGCAGGACGCGGTCTACGACGGGGAGGGCGCGGGGAGCGCCGACGCCAAGCCGCTGCGGCCCTCCGCGACCAAGGCGTTGTGGCGCGAGGCGCACGCCCTGTACGCGGCCGTCGCCGACCGGACGCACGGACCCGACCTCTACGACCGCCTCGCCCTGCTGCGGGGCCGTCGACTCAGCCTCTGGGCCGTCGGGTTGATAGCGAAGCAGACCACGGTCATCACCTGGGTGTCGGACACGTTCCCCTTCGTGCCGGGCCGCGAGCGGGACATGAGATACGCGGCCGAGCGGGGTTCGCTCATCGCCGACCATGTGGCGGCCTGGCTCTTCAAAGCGGCCTACGTCGCCTGGACGGTGACGTACCCCAACCCGAAACCGGGCGACAAGGACCGTCAGATCGCCCGGTTCGACGCGCGGCCGGAGCACTGGGCCCACACGGCCGAGCCCTTCCACACGCTGCTGGACGAGACGACGGCGGCCGGGACCGAGGAGCGGGTCGACGCGGCGCTCGTCGCCTACGCGGCCGAACTCGCGGACTGCGCACGGCGGTTCCTGGGCAACCGGCTCGACTCGCTGCCCGCCAACTCGCGCGGGATGCGGGCACGGGCGCAGGCGGTCCGGTGCCTGGAGAGTGGCCTGACCGGACGCACCGCCCCCGACGAACTGAAGGAGGACCGCGAGTGACCGCGGACATACCGGGCACCGCGTACCGCGACGGCGCCGAGCGCGCCGCCGGTACGGAGGCGCGCGACCGCGCGCGGAGCGAACAGCTCACCCGCTGGCTGGTCGGCCTGGTGCGGAGCCGCGACAACGGCACGCTCGCCGAACTGCGCCGCCCCACGGTCAGCCAGAACGCCCACATCGAGGCGGGCTGGTTCGACCCGTCGCGCCGCGCGGTGTTCGAGCAGGTGGCCTTCCTCTTCGCCGTCTACCACCGGGGCGCCGTCGAACCGTCGTGGGGATACGGGAGCCTGGGCACCGCGGCCCGCAGGATCGGCACCAGCCTCGGGTACGGGCCGGACGACGCGGGCGCCGGCAGGCTGATGGACCGCGTCGTCTCCAGCCGCCGGCCCCCTCTGCGGCACCTTCAGCACACCGTCGCCCGGCTGCGCTCGTGCGGCAAGCCGCCGCCGTCCTGGGCACAGCTCGCGGACGACCTCGCCCGCTGGTCCGACCGGCAGGCCCGTATCCGGTACCACTGGGCCGTCGACTTCCACGCGCCGTCGCCCGGCACCGCCGCCAGGAGCAGCAGAACCACCAGGACCGTCACGACGAAGGAACTGCCCACGTGAGTAACCCCGTCGCCCTCACCGGGCGCCAATTCCTCTCCCTGCACCTGCTGGAGACGCTGGTCGCGGTCCTCCCCGTCAGGGACGAGAACGGCGCGCCCAAGTCGATCGTCTACGGCGGTGTGGAACGGCACATGATCACCAGTCAGGCGCGCCGCCGCGCCGAGCGGGTGTACTCCCGCGACCGGGCGAACGCCCAGGAAGGGCCGCTCGCCGGGCACGCCATGGGCGTCCGTACCCGCGAATGGGCCCTGGTGACCGCCCGAGCCCTGGAGTCCCGGCACGGCTGGACGAGGGAGGAGGCGCTGCCCACGGCGCGGGCCGTCCTCCAGGCCGTCGGCCTCAACTTCGGCGATCCCGCCAAGCCCACGGTCGCCGACCTGACCAAGGTGCTGCTCTTCGCGCCCGCTGACGCGGGTGACCGGATCGCCGACCACATCCACACCGACCGGGCGGCGGTCGGCGCGTGGGCGGAGCGGTACCTCGCCCAGTCTCAGGCGGCAGCGGCCAAGAAGCCCAAGGGACGGCGCGGGAGCGGTCAGCCGGAGGAGGCGGGCGCGGACGAAGCGGGCACGGACGGGACGGCTCCTGACGAGGCGGGCGCCGCCGGAGGCAAGCTGCCCGCGCTTCCCAAGGCCACCAGGACCGCGGTCCTGACCGCGCTGGCCCCCCGCGACGCGATCGACATCGCGCTCTACGGCCGCTTCCTGGCCGAGATCCCGGACTCGCCGAACGTCGACGGCGCGATCCAGAGCGGCCACGCCTTCACCGTCCACGAAGCCGAGTTGACCGACGACTTCTACGCCGCTGCCGACGACGCCAAGCTCGCCCGCAAGAGCAACGCGCTCGACTTCCTCGACTCGGCGGACGACTCGGGGGCGGGCATGACCGGCTACCAGTCGCTGATCTCGGGCACGTTCTACCGGCACGCCGTCCTCGACCGGCGCAGACTGCGGCAGAACCTGCGCGCGGCGGGCATGTCGGAGCAGGACGCGGAGACCGCGTCCGTCGCCGCGGAAGCGGAGTTCGTCAGCGCCTTCGTCAACGCCTTCCCGCAGGCCAAGAAGAACTCGACCGCGTCCACCGGGTCGTTGCCCGCCCTGGTGCTCGCCTTCGACGGCGACCGGCCGTTCAACTACGCGTCGGCCTTCCAGCGGCCTGTCGACGAACTCGCCGAGGGCGGGCCCGCCGGGGAACTGGCCGTACGCCGCCTCCTCGCCCACCACGCGTTCGTCCTCCGGCGGCGCGACGACATCACGGCGGGCCGCGTCCTCACGTACGACCCGGCCGTGCACGCCGTGCTCCAGGAACTGGGCGTCACGGATGTCGACTCCGTCGAGAAGCTGACGGAGCTGACGGAGCTGACGGAGCTGACGGAGCTGACGGAGTCGTCGGCGCAGTCGCAGTCGGCGGAGCTGCCGGGGTGAGCCTCCACGTCCTGCTCATCCGCCTCGCGGCTCCGCTCCAGTCCTGGGGAGTGGTCTCCTGGTTCTCCCGGCGTGACACCCACAGCCGCCCCACGAAGTCCGGCGTGATCGGTCTGTGCGCCGCGGCCCTCGGCCACGAACGCGCCGACGACCTGGGCGAGTTCCACGCCGTCCGGTTCGGCGTCCGCGCCGATCACCCCGGCACCCCGGTACGCGACTACCACGTCGTCGGATCCGGCCGGTATCCCGTCCGCCCGCGGGACGTCATCACCGACCACCGCAGGGCCGCCGCGCTGTCGCCCTCCATGGCGGAGGCCGGGGGCACCGCCTTCGGCCACCACGAACTCGCCGACTGGTACGGGGCGCCGAAATACGTCACCACCGATCCGTCATCGGGTGCCCTGGTCTCCCGGCAGCTCTCCCGGGGCGCGCTCATCACCGAGCGCTGGTACGTGTCGGACGCCGCTTTCGTGGCCGCGCTCCAGCATCACGACCGAGCCTTCCTCGCGACGGTCGCGACGGCGCTGGAGAGCCCGGAACGCCTGCTGTGGCTGGGCCGCAAGTCGTGCCCGCCGTCCGGCACACTGGCCGGGCCGCTGCTCGCCGGGACCGTCGAGGAGGCCTTCGCGTCCGTCGCGCTGCTGCCTTCGCAGGGCGTCGGGGCGCCGCCGTCGCCGCGGCCGTGGGCATGGATCGAGGCGGTGGACCCGGACGGTACGGCGACTCCCGTACAGGACCAGCCGGTCACCTTCGACGCGGACCGTCGCGCGCACACCACGCGGTGGGAGACCCGTACCCGCGTCACCATCGACGAGAACGCCACCGAATGGGACGTCATCCCGTGACCAATCCGCCCGCCGCCGCCCGATTCGTCGCCACGCACAGCGTCCTGACCATGGACGCCCGGCACCCGTACACCGCCAAGTCGCTGGTGGACGCCCAGGACATGCACCGCACCGTGATGAGCGGCTTCCGCGGCTGGGTCGCGGACGGCGACCCCGACGCCCGCGCCCAGACAGGGGTGTTGTCGACCTGGTCCGTCGATCTCAAGGCAGGGGCGCTCGTGCTGGTGGTGCAGTCCAGGGTCCCGGGGGACTGGGCGGGCGTGCCCCGCGACGCGCTCACCGGGACACCGCGGGTGATCACCGTCGACCGCACCATCCGCGCCGGGGACTCCCTGACCTTCCGCATCGTCGTCAACCCCACTCAGAGTCGTCCGGCCGGGCCGCCCACCCCCGAGCGCCGCCGAGGTCAACGCACCGCCCACACCCGGCCCGACCACGTACGGCACTGGTTCGCCCGGCGGTTCCAGCAGCCGGGCGAACCCCGCAGGGCCCCCGACGGCGTCGCCCGGATCGGCGCCACCGCCGAGGAGGAGTCCCTGACCGTCCGCATGCTTCCCACGGTCACAAGTCCCGCCCCCCACAAGGGCCTTCGCATCGCCCGCGCGGAGATCCGCGGCACCCTGACCGTCACCGACCCGGCCGCCCTGGTCGACGCGATGACCCAAGGCATCGGCCACGCGCGCGCGTACGGCTGCGGGCTGCTGCTGACGCGGTGAGCGCACCGAAGGTCGGGCCAACGGACCTTACGAGCACGGCCGTTGGTAGGGAATGCCGGGGAAGTGGGCGGTCCACACCGCGTCGGTGAGGACGTTGGCGGTGGCGGCGCAGACGCGGGCCGCGGCGGTGTCGGGGGCGAGGGGCCAGAGGCGGAGGGTGCCCGCGACGGAGGAGGTGATGAGGGTGCGGCCGTCGTGGGTGGGGGCGAGGGGGCCCGCGCCGGGGGCGGGCAGGGGGCGGCCCTTGGGCGCGGGGTGGTGGAGGTCGGAGACGTCCCAGAGGCGGACGGTGTTGTCGGCGCTCGCGCTGGCCAGCAGCGAGGTGTGGGGGACGAAGGCCAGGGACTCGATCCGGTCGCCGTGTCCGGTCATCGGGCCGCCGAGGGCGGCGGGCCTGTGCGGGTCGGAGACGTCCCACAGGCGCAGGGTGCGGTCGTGGGAGAGGGCGAGCGTGCGGCCGTCGGCGGAGAAGGCGGCGGCCGACGCGCCGTAGCGGGAGTCCCCGTAGGCGCTGGTGGGGATGGCGGCGAGCGCGGCCGGGCGGGTGGCGTCGCGGGTGTCCCAGAGCTGGTACGGCTCGGGGGTGTTCTCGGTCAGGGTGAGGCGCCCGTCGGCGCCGAGGGCCAGCAGGTTCCCCCGGAGCGGTGAGTCGGCGACCAGGGGGCGGGGGCCGGCCGGGCCCGAGATGTCCCAGAGGCTGCTGTGGAGCGCGGTGGTGGACCACAGGCGCTTGCCGTCCGCCGTGAACGACAGCTTGCGGATCGACGCTCCGGAGGGCTCGCCGAAGGGCTCGCCCAGCGGCGCGGGGCGGGCCGGGTCGGCGAGGCTCCACAGCGCGATCGTGGTCCCGTCCGCGGCGACGTCCATGTCGCCCACGGCCGTCGCCAGGGTGCGCCCGTCGGGGCTGACGGCGAAGACCGAGGTCCGGCCGTCGGGTCCGGGCGTCGGCCGGCCGGTCGGCGTCGGACCGCGGGCGTTCGTCAGATTCCACAGCCCGACGGCGGAGTGCGGGACGGAGGAGTTGTCGTCGACTCCGGCGACGAGCGTCCTGTCGCCGGGCAGGACGGTGATCGAGTCGACGGCGCCGCCCGGGGTCGCGACCGCGGGCGGAAGGTCCCACACCCGGACGGTGGAGCCGTCGCCGCTGGCCAGGGCGGACCCGTCCGGGGAGAACGCCAAGGCGTCCACGGTCTCGGTGTGTCCGCCCAGCGGCGCGTACATCGCGACGAGCGGATGCGGGAACTCCTCCTCCAGCGAGGACGACGCCAGGCCGGTGTCGGCGACGCGCCAGAGCGTGACCGTACGGTCGTCCCCTGCGGTCGCGAGCACCTGGCCGTCCGGCCGCATGGCCATGGACAGAGCCGCCCCGCGCGGGAGTTGGTGCTCGTTGTGCAGGGCGGGCCGGGTCCGGACGGTCAGGTCCCAGACGCGCAGCGTCTCCGGGGACAGGGTGCTCGGCTCCCCGTTGCCGCCGGGGTCGCCCGCGGTGGCCAGCCATCGGCCGTCCGCGGAGAAGGCGACGTCGGGCGTCAGTGTGGCGCCCACTTGCAGGCCCTGCGGCAGCAGTTCCTCGAAGCGGCCGGGCGCGGAGACGTCGACGAGTTGCAGGGTGTTGCCGTCCTCCCACACCGCGAGGGTGCGTCCGTCGTGGCTCAACGCGACGGCCGCGCCCGGCCGTTCGGCGCCGGGCTTCGGGTGGGCGGGGTCGGTGAGGTTCCACAGCGTCGTGGTCCCGCCGTTGACGCCCACGTCGGCGGTGATGAACTCCCGTCCGTCCGGGGTGAACGCGACCATGCGGGTGTCCTCGGTGCCCGTCATGCTGCCGGTGCGGCGGAAGTGCGCCGGGTCGGACACGTCCCACAGGTCGAGTACGGGGTGCGGGGCGGAGCTGTCGGCCGTCGTCCCGTCCGAGCCCTCGGTCGCGTCGCGGGCGAGCGGCGCGTACACCGCCAGCCGTCGCCCGTCCCGGCTCAACCGCACGTCGGCGGCGCTCTTCAGGCCCGGTACGGCCCGCCCGACGCGGCGCGGGTGCGACGGGTCGCGGCTGTCCCACACCGTCACCGAGCCGTCCGCGGCCCTGGTCGCCATCCGCCTGCCGTCCCCGCTGAAGGCCGGCGCGCCCGTCGCCCCCGGCACCAGGGCCGCCAGCGGGCCGTTCGCCCAGGACAGGAGGTTGGTGTACTTGTCGTCGTCCGGCCGCATCCGGTACGAGGCCAGGTCGAGCAGGGCGGCGAGCGACGGGTCGCTGGTGCGGACGCGGTCGGCCTCGATCGCGACCTGGCCCGCGATGGCGGTGTCCCGCTCCTTGCGCGCGGTGTCCCGCTGCGTCTGCGCGGTCGCGCGCTGCTGGAAGGCGAAGACGGCGGTGCCGGAGGCGATCAGCACCAGGGCGGTGAGCACGGCGATGACATTGCGCCGTAATCGCGCGGCCCGCGCGGCCTGTTGGGTCGAGGCGGCGAGAAAGTTTCGTGCCGCCGGGCTCAGATGGTCGGGGGCGGAGGTCGCAGCGGTGGTCGCGCGCTCCAGCCGACTGCCCCGGAACAGCAGGGCGTTGTCGGAGCCGCCGTGCTCGCTCCACGCCCGTGCCGCCTCCTCCAGCTCCTGGCGCACCAGGATGTCCGCCCGGCCGCGGTCGATCCAGCGGCGCAGGCGGGGCCACGCGCGGATCAGCGCCTCGTGGGTGATCTGGACGCTGACGCGGGCCGCGGCGCGGCTCTCGTCCTCGGGCCCGTCGCCGTGCGGCCCGTCGCCGTGCGGCTCGCCGCCTTCCGGGGCGCCGTCCAGGGTGAGCAGCCGTGCCCGGCTGAACGCGGTCAGCGCGGCGGCCGTCGCCGAGGCCGCGGAGCCGTCGGTGGCCAACTCGCCCAGTGACGCGCGCCGCCGGGTGTCCTCGGCGCCGTGCCCGATGCGCACGAGCCGCAGGAACAGCGCCTCCGCCGCCTGTCGGGCGGCCATGTCCAGTCCGGCGTAGGCGCGTTCGGCCGACGTGGAGATCGCCTGCCGGATTCCGCCGGTGGCCTGGTAGTCCGCCACGGTCAGCGCACTGCGGCTGCGCCGTATCCACGTCATGTGCAACGCGTGCGCCAGCAGCGGCAGTCGGCCCGCGGTGAACCACGCGTCGGGGTCGGGGTCGCCGACCGTCGGGTCGTCGGGGAAGACGCCGAGGTCCCGCAACAGCAGCTCCTCCAGGCCCGGTTCCATCGTCAGCCCGGTCGCCTCGGCGGGAGCGACGATCGCGGCGCGCAACTCGTCCTCGGTCATCGGCCCGACCAGGACCTGGCGGCCCCTGAGCACCGCGCGCAGTCGCGGGTGGGCGATGGCGTGGCCGTAGAAATCGGCGCGGAGGCCGAGGACGAGCAGGACCGGGGGTGGCGTCCCGTGGGGCACGGGGCCAGGCGCGGGGCCAGGCGCGGGGCCCGGCGCGGGCTCCTGCGCCATACGGCTGACGGCGTCGATGAATGCGCGGCGCTCGGTGTCGTCGGTGCAGAGGGTGAACAGCTCTTCGAGCTGGTCCACGATCACGACGAGGCGGGGCGCCGGTGCGTCGGCCGCCCCGGCCCGCGCGGCCAGGGCGACGCTGAGCCGGTCGGTGTAGCCGCCGGGGTCGGTCCGTAACGCCTGTTGTACGGCGGCGGCCTCTTCGCCGGTCGCGGCGGCCAGCTGTCCGGCCAGTGCCGCGAGCGGGTGCGCCGTGGGCGTCAGGACGAGCTGCGGCCAGTCCCGCGAACCCTCCACCGGAAAGCGGTTGCCGCTCAGCGCGGGCCGTAGACCCGCCATGAGCAGCGACGACTTGCCCGACCCCGAAGGGCCGACCACCGCCAGCGGTCCGCCCGCCTCCAGTTGCGCGACGACCTCGGTGATCAGGGGATCGCGCCCGAAGTACCACTGCGCCTGGTCGACGCCGAAGGGGGCCAGGCCGGGGTACGGGCAGCGGTCGTCGTCGCCCGCGGGCCCGTCGGCGCGCCGGTCGGTCCGGCCGCGGGCGCCGTACATGAACAAGTCGCGTGCGGCGTAGTAGATATCGCCGCCCGCCTGGTTGATCCGGCTGTCGCCGGACGCCGTCGCGGTCTGTTCCACCGAACGGGCGTCCGCTCGGCCGCCGGCGGCGGGAGTGCCGGCCGGTCCGGCCGGGTCAGGCGTCGGGGGCATCGGTGAGGTGGATGCTGCCGCCCGCCTGGAAGACGCGGTTGCCGCGGCCGGAGACGGTGGCGCGCTGGATGACCGTCGTCCCGGGCGTCGTCGGCGCTGCGGCCGGGCTCAACTCGTCCAGCACGCGGCGCAGTTCGGCGGCCAGCGCCGGGTCCGCGTCCAGCATGCGCTGCAATCTGCGTTGCCAGTCCGCGGCGAGCTGCGTCTCCGTCTCGGCGTCCCCGCTGTCCCGCGCGGCCAGCACATCCGTCCGGACCTCGGCCAACTCGGCCTCCACGGTGGCCACTCGCTCGGGATGCACGCGCCGCCACAGCGCCAGCGCGGTCGCCCGCGCGTCCTCCCAGGCGTCACTGGCCATCGCACTCACCAGCGTCGTTCCCGCCGCCAACACCAACGGATCCACCCCGCCCGCCCCCCACCGACCCCGGCTGCCTCACGGACCGTCATCGTATCGGCACATCCCATTCGGCCAAGGGAGAACGCCGGGCTCCGCTTGGGCCGTTCGTCCGACCGCCGACCGCCGACCGCCGACCGCCGACCGCCGACCGCCAGCCGTTCGTCCGACCGCCGGGCCGCCGGGCCGTCCGCTCTGCCCGAGCGGGCGGCCCGAGGGCGTATGGGCGTATGGGCGTATGCCGGTGCGGGTCAGCGCACGCGGACGGTCACCGTCACGGTCTTGAGGACCGCGGGGAGCTTGGTGGTGTCGACCTTCAGGATCTCGCCGTTGTCGGGCTCGGACGTGGGCGGGAGGACCTTCTGGTGGACGGTCCAGGTGCCGTCCGGGTCCACGGCGATGGTGTCGATGCCGAAGTCGTCGTCGTTGGAGAGGTAGAGGGTCCGCCCGGCGTCGGCGGTGGCGACGCCCTCGACCTTGTCGTGGGCGAAGAAGGCACCGGTGGGGTCGAGTTGGCTGACCAGGGTGCCGACGTTGAGATAGGGCTGCTTCTGGGCGACGTTGACGCCCGCGGCCGTGAGCGCGGTGAGGGCCGCGTTGGTGCCGCCCGTACCGACCAGCGCCTCGGGGGACTTGCCGCCGAGGGTCAGGCCGCTGACGTCGGTGGCCCCGTTGATGTCGACCTGGAAGAGCGTCTTGGAGGCGAACGGCTCGTAGTTGCCGTCCCGTTCGTCGACGAGGAACGTGGTGTTCGACAGCGCGGTGATCTCGCTGTTCGCGGCGCCGGTCGTCGCCGGGTTGTCGAGCAGGTAGAGGTACTGCTTGGCCTTGTAGTTACGGAGGTCGACGGTGATGATCCGGGTCGCCGCCACATTCCCGGCCTTGGTACCGCCGAGGTCGGGCTGCTGGAGCGCGGACTGCATGACGCCCACCAGCGTCGAGCCGTCCGGCGTGACCGTCAGCCCCTCCATGCCCTTGTTCTTGACGCGGTACGCGAGTTCGGCCGGCAGGTAGCCGACGATCTTGTGGAAGGCGTTGTCGGCACTGTCGCGGTACGGGGTCAGCCGCCCCAACTCGTAGCCGTCGGCGTCGAAGTGGGTGATGTACGGGCCGTACTCGTCGGAGACCCAGAAGGTGCCGTCGCGCAGCGCGACCAGGCCCTCGGAGTCGTAGCCGTACGGGTCCCTGGCGACGGGAACGGGCTTGCCGCCGTTGGCGTTCGTCGCGTTGACGTCGTCGATCGTCTCGCTCGTGTCGTGCGGCGGACGCCCGCTGTAGGGGACGCCGCCCCGGCTCTTCGGGCCCTTCAGCGTGACCTGCTTGAGGAGCTTCGCCTTGCCGTCCACGAGCTGGAACTCACCGATCTGCGGCGTGAAGTCGAGCAGCATCTCGGACTTGTTGCCGTCGGGGGCGTCGGCGTTCGGACCGCGGTCGGTCAGGCCGTAGAAGTGCCCGGGCCTGCCCGGCACCGGCGCGAGCGAGGAGCCGTAGCCCTCACCGGAGATGCGCGTGGTCGTGCCGCCGGGCCCCGCGACCGTGGCGAGCGGCGGCAGCGCCGACCCGTCGCGCCGCGTGTCCTTGAAGAGCCGCACGGCGTCGGTCGTCGTGTACGTGAAGGTGTCCGTGCCCGTGAAGCCGGGACGCGGGGTGTACGTGAACGAGCCGTCCGCGTCGACCGTCGCCGTACCGTCCTTCGGGTCCGTGTGCCGTACGACCGCGGTCGCGCCGACGTCGTTCCGCAGCACATTGCCGGTGACCTCGCCGTGGCCGGAGAAGGTGTCGGCGGTCGCGCCGAAGTCGTGCGAGGGGGCCGAGATCCAGCCCGCGGTGTGGGCGGCGGCCGTGCCCGTACCCACCACGACGAGCGTGGCGCCGATCGCGACGACGATCCGGGTGCGCTTGCGGGAGAAGCGTCCTGAAGTGCGTGATGTCATGGTCCTGAACCTGTCGGTCACCGGTGAACTGCGCGCCGACGTCAGGTGAATGCCGGGTTCACGCCTCGGTGCGCGCTCGCGCCGGACGGGAGGTCCCCGCCCGGCGCGAACGCCCGCACATCAGGAGCCACTTCCGTGCCGGGCCGCGCCCGCGTCAGGCGGTACCAGAGACAGACCGCCCTGGCGTCAGGCCGCCCCAGCGTCAGGCCGCCCCGGCGTCAGGCCGCGCGGGGACCGTGCCGCGGCAGTGTCACGCCGCGCCCGCCGCCTGATACGTCGTCAGGGCCTCGTCGCCCAGGTACGGGTGGTACTCGTTGTTGCCCGAGCTGACGCTGATGTTGCCGACCAGGTACCCCGTGCCCGCGCCCGTGTCGAAGTTGGACAGGAAACCGCCGCCGCTGGAGCCGCCGGTCTGCACGCAGTCGATGCCCCACATCGTGGAGTCGCCGCGCCCGGCGTCCGGATACTCCGTGCCCTCGCAGTGGTTGAGCTGCTCGCCGTTGCCCTCGGCGTCCGAGCCGCCGTAGCCGAAGGAGTGCACGTGCTGGCCGGTCGGCGAGTTGAAGGCGATGCCCTCGGCGCCCACGGTGTCCACCAGCGAACGGCCGTTGACGGTGTTCACCACCGCGTAGGCGAAGTCCCAGTTGGCGTTGCCCGCCGTCGAGACATAGCCGGACCACCAGTACAGGAGGCGGGCGGAGAAGGTGCCGAACGGGCGGTTGCCGTGGTTGTAGCCGGGGATGAAGACCCAGTTCTGGTAGGACTCGCCGGTGCCCGCGTTGACGATGCAGTGGCCCGCGGTGAGGACCACCGACTTGTTGTCGGCGTTGGCGACGGTCGCGGAACAGGCGAAGGTGCCGCCCGAGGAGTTCTGGAAGAACACCTTGCCCGCGGTCGTGTCGATCAGGCCGCCGCCGTTCCACGCGGTGGGCGAGGACATCGGGGTGACCCGGCCGCCCGCCGTCGTGCGCGGCCCCGCGACCGGCGGGACCGCCACGCGGGAACCCGAGGCGGCGGGCGCCCCCGTCGTACGGGCGGCGGCCGTGCCCGTGGCGGCGGGCAGATCGGTCACGTCCTTCGCGCCGCGCAGGCGCTCGGGTGTCCAGAAACGCTCCGCCGCGCTCTGCTGCGCGGCGGAGACGGACGTCTGACGGACGCCCGCGGGCGAGGCCGGCGCGGCGTGCGCCGTGCCCGCCGTCCAGGCGGTCGCGGCGAGTGCTAACGCGCCGAGGAGAGCAGCCGATCGCTTCATAGCGACAACTCCAAGTCCTTTTGGGGGAAGGGGGGAGTGCGTGGTGGGGCCGGTGGTGCCGGAATCGACCCGAATCCCGCCTCGACAACGTTGTCCAACTGCGCCTGCGTAACGTCGCCGAAACGTGAGCGGGTGCCACGCTAACTCCGCTGGAGTGTCGTGTCCATGGCATCTTCAGCCGAATGTGAGTGGCTGGTGGTGCGTGTGGGGCTACGGGCCGTGACCGTGCGCCGTGCGAAGGAGCGTGCGCGGGGCCAATCGAGGGAGTGCGCGCGGAAGGGTGCGCGGGGGAGCCGCGAGGGGGATGTGCGCCGACCCGCCCGCGCGCGTACGGAGACCACCCGGGTGGGCGTACACGGACGGGTGTACGTGGACGGGTGTACGCGGGTGTACGCGGACGGGTGCACGCGGACACACGCGCGCCCCCCGGGAGGTGATCCTCCTGGGGGGCGCGAGGGGCGAGGCGGGGGCTTCAGCCCTCAGTCGTCGCTCTTGTTGCTGTGGAAGACGTCCTTGGCGGCGTCCTTGACCTTCTCGCCGGCCTGACGGACATCGCCCTTGGCCTGGTCGGCACGGCCCTCGGCCTCAAGGCTCTCGTTGCCGACGGCGTGACCGACGGTCTCCTTGGCCTTGCCCTTCACCTGGTCGACCTTGGCCTTCGCCTTGTCGCTGTCGCTCATGATGAATTCCTCTTTCCTGGCTCTGTGCCGTGCCGTTTTTTCTGGGTGCTTTTCCTGTTTCGCTTGGCTTCCTGGCCGTTTACCAGCGGTACCAGCGGCCACGAGTGCCGCTCGGGCCGGTCGAGCGCAGCAGGAATCCCAGCGCCCACAGGACCAGTACCACGATACCGATCCACAAAAGCAGTTTCACGGCGAAGCCTGCGCCGATGAGAACCAGCGCCAGTAGAAGAACGATGAGCAACGCTGCCATGACGATCAACCTCCTGAAGTGTCTTCTGCCCCCGGATTCAGCGGCCAATCAGCGGGCCGCGAGCGCCTGGGGCTCAGGCGCGGCGTCGATCCGTCACGACGCGGTAGATCACCAGCAGGATCAGCGAGCCGACGATGGCCGCGATCCATGTGGACAGATGGAAGAAGCCCTTGATCGAGTGGACGTGGAAGATGACCTTGCCCAGCCAGCCGCCGAGCAGTCCTCCGAGAATGCCGATGACCATCGTCACGATGACACCGCCCGGGTCGCGCCCCGGCATCAGTGCCTTGGCGATAGCCCCGGCCAGCAATCCGATGATGATCCATGCGAGAATTCCCACGACGCCCTCTTCCCCTTCTGTCCCCCGGAAAGTCCCTGTCGACAACCGCCTTTACCGGCCCGCGCCTTTCAAACATGCGTACCCACGGAAGATCTCGCGCGCGGACGCGAGAGCGGGACCGACCGGTCGGTCGGCCCCGCTGAATACGTGTTGTCCGCGCGGGCCGGTCCCCGGGAATGAGGGCGTGATGGAGAGCCGTGATGGAGAGCCGTGACGGAGAGCACCGCGCGGTTGCCGCCCGACGCGCCGGGGTCGGCGGTGGCGGTGAAGCGGAAGAGCTCGGTGCCGGTGTCGTAGCCGACGGAGCCGACGGCGCCGACGGAGCCGGTGGTGGCGGCCACGGCGGGCTTGCGGGGGGCGTAGCCGTGGAGGGTGACGGGCGCCTCGCCCGGCGCGAAGGCGTCCGTGGCGCGGACGGTGCCGTCGTCGCTGAGGTGCTCGACGCGCCGGTCGCCGTGCGAGACGAAATTCCCCGCGTGCATGAACCGCCGCGCGACCCGCGTCGCGCCCGGCCACCGCCCCGGACGGGGTGGGGCGTGCGAACCATTGACAGTGGAGGCGGTCGCCCGCATTGTGGGAGCGCTCCCACGCGTACGCGGCACGACCCCCCCACATCCCGCCTCCCGAAGGTGAGTACGCCGTGCGTCTTGTCATGCCCCCCGGCCCCCAGCCCTTACGCGGGCGCCGCCGCCCGCTCGTGGCCGCGGCCTCCGCCGCCGCGCTCCTCGGCACACTGCTGCTCGGCGGCGCCACCGCGCGGGCCGACGACCCGCCCGCGGCGCCCGCGGACGTCACCGTCAACGCCAACGAGGGCCTGGGGACGATCCCCGGCACGGCGTACGGCCTCAACAGCGCCGTGTGGGACGCGCAGATGAACGAGCCGCAGGTCCAGGACCTGCTCCAGGCCGCCGACGTCGGAATGCTGCGCTACCCCGGCGGCTCGTACGGCGACATCTACCACTGGCGGACGAACACCGCGCCCGGCGGATACGTGGCGCCCGGCACGGACTTCGACGCGTTCATGGGCACGGTCAAGAAGATCGGCGCCCAGCCGATGCTCATCGCCAACTACGGCTCCGGCACACCGCAGGAGGCCGCGGACTGGGTGCGGTACGCCAACGTCACCAAGGGGTACGGCGCGAAGTTCTGGGAGGTGGGCAACGAGCTGTACGGGAACGGGCATTACGGCTCCGGCTGGGAGCAGGACGACCACGCCGACAAGTCGCCCGCCGCGTACGCGAACAACGTGCTCCAGTACGTGTCGGCGATGAAGGCTGTGGACCCGACGGTGAAGGTCGGCGCGGTGCTGACCATGCCGGGCAACTGGCCGGACGGCGTGATGGCCGACGGCGAGAGCGCCGACTGGAACCACACGGTCATCCCGCTGATCGCGGGCAAGGCCGACTTCGTGATCGTCCACTGGTATCCGAGCACGTCGGACGCCGCGCAGATGCTGAACACGCCCTCGCAGCTCGCCGGTGAACTCGGCCAGTTGAAGGACCAGTTGACCGCGGCGGGGGCGGGCGACACCCCCATCGCGCTCACCGAGGTCAACGGCGGCCGGGACGTGGACACGCAGCCGAACGCGCTGTTCGGCGCCGACGCGTATCTGACCGCCCTCCAGAACGGGGTGTTCACCGTCGACTGGTGGGACACGCACAACGGCGCCCAGCAGATCTCGACGTCGCCCAACGGCGCGACCGATTACGGCGATTGGGGAGTGCTGTCCAGCGCCAACTGCGTCGGCACGGTGTGCGAGCCCGCGCTCAACACGCCGTTCCCGCCGTACTACGCGATCCAGATGCTGAGCCGGCTCGGGCGGCCGGGGGACCGGATGGTCGGCGCGGGCAGCGGTGCCGCGACGGTCGCGGCACACGCCGTGCGCCGCGCGAACGGCGACCTGAGCGTGCTGCTGATCAACAAGGACCCGTCGGCGGCGCGGACCGTGGCCCTGCACTACACCGGCTTCACCCCCGACACGTCGGCAGGGGTGACCGTGGACACCTACCGCGACCAGGCCGCCGCGATCGACACCGTCACGTCGGCCTACAGCGCCCAACAGACGCTGCCGCCCTACTCGTTGACCACCGTCACCCTGCACCCCAAGGCCGGTACGGGCTCGGCCCTGACCGCGCCCGGCGCGCCGAAGGTGACCGCGGCCGGGGACACCACCGCCACCGTGAGCTGGACGCCGTCGACCGGCGGCGCGGTGACCCGTTACGAGGTCTACCGGCAGGTCGGCACGGTCAGCGAGCTGCTGGCCGACAGCACGGGCACCTCCGCGACCGTCCACAACCTCACGCCCGGTACGACCTTCACCTGGAACGTCCTGGCGCGGGACGCCAACGGCCGCCTGTCGCCGCCGTCCGACCCGGTGACCGTACGCACCGGCACCCCCGCGCACTCGACCTGCCAGGTCGGCTACCGCACCACCGCGGGCTGGGGCAACGGCTTCAACGCCGAGGTGACCGTCACCAACACCGGCCCGAGCCCGATCACCGGCTGGACGCTCGCCTTCGCCTTCCCCAGCGCGGGCGAGTCCGTGTCCGGCTTCTGGAACTCCAAGGTCACGCAGAACGGCAGGCAGGTCGTGGCCACTCCGGTCGACTGGAACGCGACGCTCGCCGCCAACGGCGGCAACTCCGCCTCCTTCGGCTTCACCGGGGCCAACGACGGCGCGGCGCCCCCGCCGACCGTCTTCACCCTCAACGGCACGGTCTGCACGACGACGTGAGCTCCCGGTCCCGTACGGCTTCCGCTACGGCTTCCGCTACGGCTTGCGGTCACGCCAGCGCGAAGTAGCGCAGCCACAGATAGAGGGCCGATACGGCGACGGTGGCGGCGGTGACGACGAGGCCGTAGCGGGTGAACTGCCAGAAGGAGATGGGCTGTCGGGCGCGTTCGGCGATGCCGAGCACGACGACGTTGGCCGAGGCGCCGATCGCGGTGGCATTGCCGCCGAGGTCGGCGCCGAGGGTCAGCGCCCACCACATGACGTGGTCGGGGTCGCCGCCCAGGTGACGGACGAGGTCGGCGGCGACGGGCGCCATCGTGGCGACGTACGGGATGTTGTCGACGACGCCGGACAGGACGGCGGACGCGCCGAGCATCAGCATGGAGCCGCCGAGTTCCCGCTCGCCGACGGCGTTGGCGAGGGCGTCGGAGACCTGGCCGATGACGCCGGTGTCGATCAGGCCGCCGATCATGACGAACAGCCCGGCGAAGAAGGCGAGGGTGGGCCACTCGACCTCGGTCAGCACCTCGCCGGTGTTCGCCCGGGACACCGCGACGAGCAGTCCCGCGCCGAGCAGGGCCACGACGCTCGGTTCGAGGTGCAGCACCGGGTGCAGGACGAAACCGGCGATGACGAGCGCGAGTACGGCCAGGCCCTGCCGGAGCATCCGCGGGTCGCGTATCGCCTCGCGCTCGTCCAGCGCCATGACCGCCAGCGCACGGTCGGCGTCCCCGTCGAACGCCGAGCGGAACATCACGCGTGACAGGCCGATCAGCACGAGCACCAACACCACGGCCAGCGGCGCCAGATGGACGAGGAAGTCGTTGAAGGTCAGGCCCGCGCGGCTGGCGATGATGATGTTGGGCGGGTCGCCGACGAGCGTCGCGACCCCGCCGATGTTCGCGGCGAAGACCTCCGCGATCAGGAACGGCGCGGACGGCAGGGCGAGGCGTTCGCAGACCAGCAGGGTGACGGGCGCGACGAGCAGCACCGTCGTCACGTTGTCCAGCAGCGCGGAGGCGGTGGCGGTGACGACGATGAGCATCACCATCACGCGGAACGGCTTGGCCCGCGCCCGCTTCACCGACCAGATCGCCAGGTACTCGAAGAGGCCGGTGCGCTTGAGCACGCCGACGATCATCATCATGCCCAGCAGCAGGAAGATGACGTTCCAGTCGATGCCGGAGTCTTCGGAGTAGAAGGCGGACACGTCGTCGGTCGCGCCGATCGCGAGCATCAGTCCGGCGCCGCCGAGCGCCGCAGCGACCCGGTGGACGCGTTCGCTGATGATGAGCGCGTAGGTCCCGAAGAAGACGGCGACGGCCGCCCACGCGTGCCAGTCACTCATCCGGCACCGCGTGTTCCGCCCGCGTCCACGTCACGATTACCACGGACGGTGCCCCCGATCAGCGAAGAGAGTTCTCTCGTATTCGCCGACCAGACTTCCCGGCACACCAGCGACCAATTTACACGTCTCATACGACTTCTTGACGCGGATGCGGTGATTCCGGGGGTCCGGGGGTTCGGGGGTCCGTCACGGGCGGAGGGCGGAGGGCGGAGGGCGGTGGGCGGTGGGCGGTGGGCGTGGACGGTCGGCGGGGGAACGGGGCCCCGCGGCGGCCGAGTTCAGTCGAACCAGGCCGGTTCGCCCGTCTCTATCAGGTGCTTGAGGACCGCCTTGTCGGTCAGGGCCTCCTTGAGCAGGGCGCCCAGGGCCTGGAGCGCTTCGGGGTCCGTGCCGTAGGCGACGAACATGCCCGCTTCGGGGTCGAAGGAGACGCGGTCGAGGAGTTCGGGCGCGCGGGAGCGGATGGCCGAGCGGGCGACGCCCGTCCAGCCGTAGCCGCTGCCGTACTGCTCGCACTCCTCGAAGACGTCCATGAAGGGGACCATGTCGGTGTCGCTGAGCAGCAGGCAGTAGTTGCCCGGGTCGTGGTCGTACTCGAAGAACGTGAGCGGGTCCAGCGTCGAGGTTTCGGTCATGGGCTGACGCTATAGGGAGCCACTGACAAGCTCAGGCGGCCCGCGTCGTCGTGACTTTGCCCTTCCGGAGGGTGAGGGTGCGGTCGGAGCGGGCGGCGAGGGTCTGGCTGTGGGTCACGACGATGACGCACTTGTGCTGGATGTGCGCCAGGTCGCGGAAGATGTCGATGATGCTGTCGGCGGTGTCCTCATCGAGGTTGCCCGTGGGTTCGTCGGCGAAGAGGATGTCGACGTCGCAGGCCAGGGCCCGGGCGATGGCGACGCGCTGCTGCTGCCCGCCGGAGAGCTTGAGCACATTGCGGTGCGCGGCGTCGGGGTCGAGGCCGACGCCGGCCAGGATGTCGAGCGCGCGGGCTTTGCGCCGCCCGGTGGCGGGCCGGGCGCCGGTGATCTCCATCGCGGTGACGACGTTCTGAAGGGCCGTCATGTACGGCAGCAGGTTGTACTGCTGGAAGACCGTGGCGGCGTGCTTGTTGCGGTAGCGGCCGAGGCCGATGGACGCGATGTCCCGCCCGTCGAAGCGGACGGTGCCCGTGGTGGGGCTGTCCAGGCCGCTGGCCAGGCTGAGCAGGGTGGTCTTGCCGCTGCCCGAGGGGCCGAGGATGGTGGAGAACGTGCCCCGCTCGAAGGACACGTCGATCTGCCGGAGCACGGTGGTCTTGCGCCGCTGGCCCTGGTAGGTGTGGCTGACGGCGGAGAGTTGGAGGACGGGGGGAGCGGCGGGGACGGCGGCGGAGGTGGCGTCGGAGGTGGCCTCGGGGGCGGCGTCGGGGGTCGCGCCTGCCGCCGCAGCGGCGTCCCGGGACTCGCGCGGAGTCCGTGAGGTGCCCGAATTCCGTTTCATATGAGGTCACTTGCCCTTCGTGAGGATCGTGCGCGGGGTGAGCCGGAGTACGGCGGCGCCGGGGACGGCGGTGGCGAGCAGGCCGATGCCGAGGCCGACGCCCGCGACGGTGGCGAGGTCGGACGGCGACAGCCGTACCGTGATCGAGTCGATGGGGACGGCGCCCTCGACCGGCTTGTCGTTCATGTCGATGCCTTCCTTGAGGCCGGTGGAGCCGGGGGGCGGCGGCTGCCAGGCGTCGATCTTCCGCTGGGCGGAGGCCGCTTCGCCGCTGAGCAGCGAGTCGCCCGCCTTCTGCGTCAGGCTCTGGGCGAACAGCGCGCTGAGCCCGACGGCGAGCGCGGCGGCCACGGTGATCTCCACGGCCTGCTGGGCGACGAGCTTCCACTTCCTCTCGCCCATCGCGAGCAGCACGCCGAACTCCCGTTGCCGCTGCCGGACCGCGAGGGTGGCGAGCAGGCCGAGGACGAGCGCCCCGGCCACCCCGATCAGCCACATCGCCGCCGTCGCGGAGGACGTGATGCTCCGCAGCGGGCCGGTCATCTGCCGCAGCGCCTTGTCGTTGAGGTCGAAGGCGAGGCCGTGCAGCGCGTCGCCCGCCGTCCGCTTCGCCTGCGCGCGGAAGGCGTCGTACGTCGCCGGGTCCTTCAACCGGAAGGTGGCGCCCTGGAGTTGCGGCGCTCCGCCGCTGCCGTCGGAGTTGAGCCTGCTCAGCGCGGCGGCCGGGACGATCAGCCGGTCGCCGGGCGCGATGCCGTACTCGCTGTCGACGGTGTCGGACGGGTCGCGGTAGACGCCCTTCACGGTGAAGACGGCCTTGCGCTTGCCATTCGGGTCGTTCTCGCCGAGCGTGAGCGTGCCGCCGGGCGCGAGGCCGTTCTTCTTCGCCAGGCGCTCCTCGACGAGGACGCTGTCGTCCTCGCGGTCGGCCGCCGTGATCGGCTGCCCCGACAGCAACGTCCAGGTGCCGTCGCTGAAGTGCGGCATCAGCGTCGAGTCCAGGACACCGAAGGCGAGTGTCGAGTTCGCGGGGTAGTCCGGGGCGAGGGGCTTGCCGGTGGCGGTTCTCGCGCCGTTCAACAGCCGTGTGCCGTCGAAGGAGTTGTACGTGTACTTCTCCACCAGCGGGGACGCGCCGATCCGGTCCACGACGTCCGCGCCGATGGTCGGTGCCTGTCCGGTGAACGGCGCGTCCATGTCCGCCCCGAGCGTGACCTCGGCGCCGAGCCGCTGCCTGGCGGCTTCTGTCGCCCGCGCGGTGCCGGACTTGATGAGGACGCCGCCGAGCACCATGGCGGAGACGACGAGGAAGGTGCCCAGGGTGATCAGGGTCTTGCCTTTGCGGGACCACAGGCTCAGGCCCGCGCGTTTGACGAAGTTCATGACAGTCGGCCTCTTGGGGGGTCGGTGGTGGTGCGCATGGGTGAGGGCGTGGGCATGGGCGGGGGCGTGGGTGTGGGCGTGGGCGTCGGGATTTCGCGGTGCGGCTATTCGGTGTCGGTGAGGATCGAGCGGGGGTGCATGCGCAGGATTCCGACGCCGGGCAGGACCGTGGAGACGAGCGCGATGCCGAGGCCGATTCCGGCGACCTTGCCGAGGTCGCCCGCGCTCATGCGGATGTCGGGTACGGCGGGGGTGTCGTCGAGGGCGGCGGCTTCGTGGGGCGCGGTGCCGGGGTGGGACGCGGTGCCGGGGCGGGACGCGGCGCCGCCGTACTGCTCGCGGGCCAGCAGCGTCTCGCCCGCCCGGTGCGCGAGGGACTGCCCGGCCAGCGCGGCCACCCCGAGCGCGGGCACGAGCAGCACGGTCACCTCGACGGTGTGCTGGCCGATGAGCTTCCACTTCCGCTCGCCCAGCGCCAGCAGCATGCCCAGTTCGGCCCGCCGCTCCTTGACCGTCAGCAGGACGACCAGCCCGAGGATCGCCGCGCCGCACAGCGCGATCAGCCAGACCAGCGCCCCCGCGAACGCCCCGACCCGCCGCAGCGGCAGCACCTGGTCGCGGTACGGCTTGTCGTTGACGTCGAAGCGGAAGCCCTTCGGGCCCAGCAGCCGTACCGCCTCCGCGTGCAGCCGTTCCGCCAGGTCGGGCGAACCGATCGTGAAGACCGCTTCCGTGGGCTTCACCCCGAGCCCCAGCGCGGTGACGGCGGCGACCGGCACGTACACCTGGTTCGCGCCCAGGTCGGCGGCGGACGTCCACTGCGGCGGGTCCTGGCGCGTGTCCCGGTAGAGCCCCACGACCTCGAACGGCTCCCGCCGCCCGCCCGCGCCGCCCAGCTCGACGGTGTCGCCCACCGCGAGCCCGTGCTTCGCGGCCAGCCGCCGTTCGAGGAGGATCACCTTGCGGCGGGCGTCCGCCACGGTGATGCCCCGGCCCGCCACGACACGGACCCGGCCGGTGGCGAAGTCGAGGAGCGTGTCCGACGCGCGGACGCCGTTCAGCGTGAGCCCGTCCTTGCCGCCGCCGCCCGGGGTCCCCTCCGGCACCACGGCCGCCAGGCCCGGCGGCGGGACCGTCACCGCGCGCAGCAGCTCGTTGTACCGCTCGACCAGCGGATACGTCCCCAGCCGCCCGACCACCGCCGAGGTCAGCCCGTCCCCGCGCACGGTGACGTCCACCCCCACCCGCCGCTGCGTCTCCGCCTCCCGTCGCTGCGTCGCCCCCCTGAGCAGGAACCCCCCGAGCAGCAGCGTGCAGATCACCCCGAACACGCCCAGCAACAGCGCGGCCTTCCCCGCCCGTGCCACCAGACTGAACGCTGCCCGCTTGACGAAGTTCATGCGCCGAGCACACCAGCCGCCCCCGCGCAGCGGCATAAACCCGGTTACGTTCCCATAAGCCCCCGGCCAGCAAAGCCCCCGCCCACGCCGCACGTCGGCGGCCGTCTGCCGACGTCCGGCAGGCGGCGGACCTGGCCCCGTATCGCCTTCGGTCCTGCGTCGCCGACCGCCGCGCGCACGGCGTACCGCAGGGGTTCCGCGGGCCCTCGTCCGGCAGGCGGCCACCGCCCGCTTGTACCGCGTAGCGCCTACGGCTCCCGCGCCCGGCGGGCCGCCGCCGGCCACGTACCGGCCCCGGCGCCCGCCGGTTCTTCGGCGACCCGTCCGGAGGACGCACGCTTATCTCCGCGTACGGCCCCCCGTGTTTCCCTGGCCCGCATGAGAGTTCTGGTGGCCGAGGATCATCACGTGTTGGGGCGGACGATCGTGATCGGGCTGCGGCGGCAGTCGATGGCGGTGGACCTGGCGGTGTCGGGGGACGCGGCCGAGCGGATGTGCGGGGTCACGGAGTACGACGTGCTCGTGCTCGACCGGGATCTGCCGGTGCTGAGCGGGGACGAGGTGTGCCGGAGGGTGCGGGGGATGGCGGCGCCGCCGCGGATCTTGATGCTGACGGCGGCGGGCGGGGTCGAGGACAGGGTGTACGGGCTGGAGCGGCTGGGGGCGGACGACTACCTGGCCAAGCCGTTCGACTTCGCCGAACTGGTCGCGCGGATCAGGGCGTTGAGCCGCCGGGTGCTGAAGGCGCCGCCGGTCGTGGTGGCGTACGAGGGCATCACGGTGGACGCCGCCAGGCGCGAGGCGCGGATCGACGGGCGGGCGGTCGAGCTGACGCCGAAGGAGTTCGCGGTGCTGCACGCGCTGGTCGGCGCGGGCGGCGAGGCCGTCACGCAGGCGGAGTTGGTGCGGTCCGTGTGGGACGAGCACCTGGACCCGCGGACCAGCGCCGTGCGCGCCACCGTCAGCCGCCTGCGCGGCAAGCTCGGCCCGCCCGACGTGATCGTGGCGGACGCCGGAGAGGGGTACCGGCTGTGCCGCTGATCAGGCCCCCGCGCCCGCACCTGACGTTCCGGGCCCGGCTGGCCGCCGCCTTCGCCGGGCTCTTCCTCCTCTCGGGGACGGCGCTGCTGGCGTTCGTCGTGGTGCTGGCGCGCTACGGGACGACACGGCAGGTGCAGGGCATCGGGGTCAGCCGCGCCACCGGGGGACCGACGGACGCGGCGACGTACGCACCCACCGGCTACACCGGACCCGTCGTACCCCACGGCGGCTCGGGCGGCACGGACGCCATCGATGGCGCGGGCGGCACGGGCGGCACCGGCGACGGCATCTCGATCCGCGCGCTGCACTGGACCGTGGGCGCCGTGCAGGACGCGGCGCTGCACCAGATGATCCTGTGGTCGGCGATCGGCCTGGTGCTTGTGACGGTGCTGGCCGCCGCCACCGGCTGGTGGCTCGCGGGGCGGGCGCTGCGCCCGGTCGCGGCCGTGACGGACGCCGCCCGCCGGATCAGCGAGCAGAACCTGCACGAACGCCTCGCACTGAGCGGCCCGGCCGACGAACTCCAGCGCCTGGCCGACACGTTCGACACGATGCTCGACCGGCTGGAGAAGTCCTTCGAGGGCCAGCGCCGCTTCGTGGCCAACGCCTCCCACGAACTGCGCACCCCGCTGGCCGTCCAGCGCGCCTGCCTCGAAGTCGGCCTCGCCGACCCGCTTCCCGACGGCCTCGCGGACGTGCGCGACGACCTCCTCACCGTCAACCGCGACGCCGAGCGGCTGATCGACGCGCTGCTGCTGCTCGCCCGCAGCGACCGCGGCCTCGAACGTACCGAGCAGGTCGACCTCGTACCGCTGGCGCGTCAACTGACCGGCGAGCTGCGCCACTTGGCGCAGGAGAAGGACGTCCGGCTCACCGTGACCGCCGACCGGCCGCTGCGCGTCGAGGGCGACCCGGTCCTGCTGCGGCACCTCCTGTTCAACCTGATCCGCAACGCCGTCCAGTACAACCACCCCGGCGGCGCCGTCTCCCTCGACCTCGCCGACGACACCCTCACGGTCACCAACACCGGCGATCCGGTGCCCGCCGACCGCGTGCCCGACCTCTTCGAGCCCTTCCGCCGTCTCGCCCCCGACCGCACCAGCGCCTCACCCGCGTCCGGCCACGGACTCGGCCTCGCGATCGTCCGCTCCATCGCCACCGCCCACCACGCCACGCTCACCGCCCGCCCCACCCACCCCGGCGGCCTGGCCGTCACCGTCACCTTCGCCCGCGCCGACCGTACGATCGCGGCGTGACGATCACCTACGAGTGGCGCGGCCACGTCGACAACGAAGCCCTCAACTCCCTTCACGCCGACGGCTTCGGCGGCCCGCCCGCCCGCACCGACTGGCGCGCCCGCCTCGAACGCCACAGCCTCGGCTGGGTCTGCGCCCACGACGACACCCGCCTCATCGGCTTCGTCAACGTCATCTGGGACGGCGGCGCCCACGCCTTCCTCCTGGACACCGTCGTCTCCCGGCCCCACCGCTCGAAGGGCGTCGGCGCCCACCTCGTCGCCACCGCCGCCCACCACGCCCGCGCCGCCCACTGCGAATGGCTCCACGTCGACTTCGAGCCCCACCTCCGCCCCTTCTACCTCGACACGTGCGGCTTCCGCCCCACCCCAGCGGGCCTGATCGCCCTGTGACTCCGGATGCCGGCACCGCAGCCGTCGTGTTCCCCGCGCAGTGACGCGATCGTGACGCGCTGAGCGCGGGAGCACTCTCGAACCTCACGCGTTCTCTTCGCTACCGTGGGTGGCGGATACGGGGGGTCAGGCGTGCGGGGTCCGAGGGGGCCTTTTCGCCGACGCCCCGAACGGTGCCCACGGACAACCGATCGGGAGACTTCGACCATGCGAGCCCGCTCAGCATTTCCCGTCGCGGCTCTCGCGGCGACCGCCGCGTTGACGCTCTCCGCCTGCGGCGGCGGCTCAGGTGGCGGCGACAGCAAGATTTCCCCGACCACGGCGCCCTCGGCCACAGCGACGGCGACCGCGACATCGGCGCAACCTACGGCGACGGGTGGGGTGTTGACCGTCGACCCGGCGCTCGCGCTCCCCGCGGACCTGAAGCTCGACTTCGACTGGCGGCTTCCGGCGGACGACGCCGAGGCCGGGGTCCTGACCGCGTCGGCCGACTTCATGCAGTCGATGACGCACGGCGTGGTCGAGCAGAGCGTGAAGGGCGGGGCCCTGAACACGTACGCGGAAGGCGACGCGTACAGCTACGCGAAGCAGTACGTCCAGATGCACATCGACGCGAAGAAGACGGTGACCGGTACCGACCGCTTCTTCCGGCCCGCCGTCAAGCTCCTCGCCAAGAACTCGGCGGCCGAAGTCACCTTCTGCGAGGACCAGTCGAAGCTGTTCAGCAAGGAGATCGGGACCGGGAAGGTGCACGTCACCGGCGCTGACGACCGCAACTACGTGTCGTACCAACTGGTGCTCAGCCTGTTCCGGCCCGGCACGCAGCTCTGGCGAGCACAGTCGATCACCACCAAGGAAAGGGCGTTGGAGTGCAAGCAATGACGGGTACGGGGTCACTCCGCCGCGCGCTGCCCCTCGCGGCGCTCATCGTGTTACTCGCGGCGGCACCGGGTTACGCCTTCGACGACACCGGTTTGCCGCCGTCGGGTGGAAAGGGTTCGGGTGGAAAGGGTTCGGGTGACAGCGGCGGAAACCTGGAGGCCATCGCCCAGGGGTACCGGCTGACGTATCCCACGGGCAGGCCGAGCGGCGCGAGCCGACCGTTGGCGTCGGTCAACGTCAACTGGACGCCGCCGCCTTGCTGGTTCGGGCCGAAGTACACCCCCGAGCAGTTCAAGGCGGAGTACACGAAGAACTTCAACGACGAACTGCCCCAGGTGCACGGCACTTTCCGTACCGCCATGGGGATGGACCGGGACCACTACCAGAACGGGCTGGACTACCCCGGCGGGGACAAGGGCTACAAGGACTTCAACAGCGCCGAGGCCGGCAAGGGAATGTGGTGGCTGGTGACTGTCAATCCGGACGCCGACCCGTCGGCGCAGATGGGCTGCAACGACCAGACGCCGAGGTGGGTGCCCACCGGCCAGATGCCGCCTGCCGGGACCGGGCATGTGATCACCCCGGAAATGCTCTCCAAGCTCGCCTTCGCCCACACCCACGTACCCGGCGTGAGGATCGTGACCAATCCCGCGGGCCCGCAGACGGTCAACATCCCCACCTGGGTGACCCTGCGACAGGCGTACACGCCGGTGAAGGTGCGGGCGTCGGTGGACCTGGGCGGCGGCCGGGAGATCTGGGCCGAGACCACCGCGGAGCCGTCCGCCGTGCACATCACCCCCGGCACCTCCGACGCCACCGTCTTCCCGTCCTCCGGCGACTGCCCGATCGGACCCGACGGCAAGGTCGGCGCCGCCTACAACGGCGACCCGAAGGCAGCCCCTCCCTGCGGCGTGACGTACCTGCGCTCGACGCAGAACACCCCGCCGTACCAGCTCGACGTCTCCGTCAACTGGCATGTGAGCTGGACAGGTTCGAGCGGCGGCCCCTACGCCCTGCCCGACGGCAGGGTCGGCGACCCGCGAGAGGTGACGGTCCGGGAGATCCAGACCATCAACAACTGACCGTCCGCGGCGGGCGGTTCAGCCGGGCGGACCAGACCCATGGCTCGTCCGGCGGACCGGGATGCGCGGGATCCGGACGGACTCGCGCCGCCGCGGGGTCCTCAGGTTGTTGATGTTGCCGGGTCGCTGGTGCTGGGGGTGCCGGTTTCCACGTGGGCGGCGAAGCGGCGGAGGTAGGCGGGGTCGGTGGTGGTGGTGACGGTGATGTCGTACCAGTGGTTGCCGGCCGGGACGCCCCAGGCGGGGACGGTGCGGGAGGCGCCTGCGGCCACGGTGTAGGTGTAGTGGGCGGTGGGGGCGTAGGCGTCGGTGGCGTTGAAGGTGACGGGGGCGCCGGTGGGGTTGCTGAAGACGAGGGTGACCTGGCCGGTGGCGGGGGTGTGGCGGGCGGTCACCTCGGGGCCGATGGAGCCCGCGGTGCCGGCCATGCGGCGCAGGAAGCCGTTGGGGCCGTGGACGGAGAAGTCGTAGCGGTCGGAGGCGGCGGGCATCAGCCAGGTGTCGACCAGGGATTTGCCCGCCTCGACGGTGTACGGCCAGGGGCCGTCGGAGCGGACCGCGGAGGTGACGAGGAAGGCGGCGCCCGCCGTGCCGAAGTTGCGGAAGGTGAACTGGAAGCGTCCGCCCGCGGGTTGGGTGTCGGCGGCCAGGTCGTACGGCAGCGGGCGGGCGTTGCGCAGGCCCGGTTCCTGGCGCGGGACGGCGCCGGTGGCGGGCGGGGTGGGGACGTAGTCACCGGGGTTGTTGTGGTTCGGCGGTACGTAGCCGCCGGTGCCGGGGAGCGCGGGCGCGGCGGCGTTGCTGCGGGTGAAGTCGAAGGCGGCGGTGAGGTCGCCGCAGACCGCGCGGCGCCAGGGCGAGACGTTCGGGTTGCGCACACCGAAGCGCTTCTCGATGAACTGCACGATCGAGGTGTGGTCGAAGGTCTGCGAGCAGACCCAGCCGCCCGTGCTCCAGGGCGAGAGCACCAGCATCGGCACGCGCGGCCCGAGCCCGTACGGCCCGGCCGCGTAACCGGAGAGCCCGCCGGTGTAGAGATCCTGGGTGACGTCGGCGGTGGACAGCCCGCGCGCGGCGGAGGCGGGCGGGAAGGGCGGCACGACGTGGTCGAAGAAGCCGTCGTTCTCGTCGTACGTGAGGAAGACGGCGGTACGGCTCCACACGTCGGGGTCGGCGGTGAGCGCGTCCAGCACCTGGGAGATGTACCAAGCGCCGTAATTGGCGGGCCAGTTGGGGTGTTCGCAGAACGCCTCGGGGGCGGCGATCCAGGAGACCTGGGGGAGTTTGCCGCCCACGACGTCGGCCCTGAGCCGGTCGAAGTAGCCGTCGCCGTTGCGGGCCGAGGTGCCGGTGCGGGCCTTGTCGTACAGGGCGCTGCCGGACTGGGCGTGGCGGTACTGGTTGAAGTACAGCAGGGAGTTGTCGCCGTAGTTGCCGATGAAGGGGTCGTTCGTCCAGCCCCAGCCGCCGCCGGAGTTCAGGCCGGTGCCGGTGTCCTGGTAGACCTTCCAGGAGACGCCCGCCCGCTCCAGGATCTCGGGGAAGGTGGTCCAGCCGTACCCGGCCTCCTCGTTGCCCAGCACCGGGCCGCCGCCCTTGCCGTCGTTGCCCGAGTAACCGGTGTACATGTAGTACCGGTTGGGGTCGGTGGAGCTGAGCATCGAGCAGTGGTAGGCGTCGCAGATGGTGAACGCGTCGGCGAGCGCGTAGTGGTACGGGATGTCCTGGCGGGTGAGGTGCGCCATCGTCGTGGTGGTCTTGGCCGGGATCCAGCGGTCGTAGTTGCCGCCGTTCCACGCCTGGTGCGTGCCGTACCAACTGTGGTCGAGGTCGCGGAGGAACTGGAGGCCGAGGTTGTCGATGTTCGGCCGGAAGGGGAGCGTCTCGTGCCCGGCGGCGTCCGCCTGGTGGAAGACGGACTTGCCGCTGGGCAGGGTGGCCGGGCGGGGGTCGCCGAAGCCGCGCACGCCGCGCAGGGTGCCGAAGTAGTGGTCGAAGGAGCGGTTCTCCTGCATCAGGACGACGATGTGCTCGACGTCCTGGAGGGTGCCGGTTCCCGCGGCGGCCGGGATCGAGGCGGCCTTGGCGATGCCGCCGGTGAGGACGGACGCGGCGGCGGTGGCTCCGGCGAGTTGCAGGAACCTTCGGCGGTCGACGTTGGGCACGGGGCTTCTCCTGACGGTCCGGTGGGGGCGGGCCGTGCTGCCGGTGGCGCTCTGAGCGTGCTCTGGCGGTGCCCCGACAGGGCGGGTCCGGCTGCGCGGTGGTGCGTGCGGAGGGGGCATTTGTGGCATACGCGAACACGTGTGGCGTGCACATGATGGTGATCCGGGGCGGATGGTGTCAATGGGGCGCGGGGGAGTACGGGTTGACCGGCCGAGTCGTACCGCCTTGGGTGATTGACATGCCCACGGTCACTCGCGATGCTGTTGGAACGTGCTACCACCGGTGTTGACCCTTGTGCGGGAGCGGTGGAAACGGTGGGATTCAAGCGGTCAGAGCGCCAAGTTCCCCCCTCCGATGCGGTTCTGACCGGACGTCGTCCCTCGGCGGGCGCTCCACCGCCCGCCCGGCGTCGAAGCGGAGGCCCGACCATGGAACGGGACTATGAAGCTTCTGCGAAGTCTCCACAGTGCCTTGGCAGGCGGCGGCCGGGGCGGTTCGTCCGGCACCGGTCTGGGCGGCTCGTCCGGGGGTTCGTCCGGCGGGGACCCGGGTGGTTCGTCCGGCACCGGCAGGGGTGTCCTGGCCGGCACAGTGTGCGCAGCCCTCGCGGCCGTACTCGCCCTGCTGGCCGTGCTGTGTTCCGCGCCCGCCCAGGCGTCCCAGACCACCATCCACAACGCCGACCCGAGCGTGATCCGGGTCGGCAGCACGTACATCTCGGCCGAGACGTCGGGCGGCGGCATCGCCGTACGGAAGGCGTCGTCGCCCGACGCCCTCGGCGCGGCGGCCTCCCGCAAGGTCTGGTCGGACACCAAGGGCCGCGGTGAGGTGTGGGCCCCGGAGATCGTGGTGGACGGCGGCCGGTACTACATCTACTTCACGTCGGGCGCCGGAGCCGCGCACCGGATGTACGTCATCAGCTCGGCGACGGCCGACAGCGGCTACGGCGCCGAAACCCAACTGGCCCTGCCCAACGACAAATGGGCCATCGACGGGAACCTCTTCACCTTCAACGGGCAGCGCTGGTTCGTCTGGTCGGGCTGGGCGGGCGACACGAACGTCGAACAGAACCTGTACATCGTCCGGATGAGCAGCCCCACCACGCCGACCGGCGCGCGCTACATCATCTCCCAGCCGCGCGAGAGCTGGGAGCGCGTCGTCGGCAACCCGTACATCAACGAGGCGCCCGCCGCCGTCAAGGACCCCAACGGGCAGCTCCACATCGTCTATTCGGCCAACGGGAGCTGGAGCGACCAGTACTGCATGGCCGATCTGCGGCTGCGCTCCGGCGGTGACCCGACGTACGTCTGGGACTGGTACAAGTCCAACGGCTGCCTGTTCGGCGCGCACGCCGCCACCATGATGTCCGGCTGGGACCCCACCCTCTACGTCAACGGCCCCGGCTCCCACAGCTTCGTCCTCCTCAACGGCGACATCGGCACCAGCCCGCCCGCCGGCCCCCGCTTCCCCCTCATGTTCACCGCCGTCCCCAAGGGCACCCCCTACTCCTGGTCCAACCGCTACTGGTTCACCGGCACCTTCTGCTGGTGGGGCAACACCACCTACTCCCGCGCCAACGTCCCCGGCCCCACCTCCAACACCGGCTTCAGCCTGAAGTTCTTCGAATAACCCCCACCGGTCCGGCGGCCCCTGGCCCCGGCCCTCCCCCGCCTCGCTCCGACGGCGCCCGTGACCGAGGGACACGTGCGAGGTGGCGTCAACGGACGAACTCGTCCGCCCCGATGCCGGAAAGCCGGCTGGCTGGGGCGGACGAGTTCTCGGGCCGAACGGCAAGCGCCGTGTCAGATCAGGCTGTTGTAGGTGTTCCAGCCGGGTCCGATCTTCGTGCGCGGCGCGAAGGTGCCGTCGCCGCGACCCTGGTAGAGCCACAGCGCGCCGGACGCGTCGCGGGCGACGAGGTCGGGCTTCCCGTCGCTGGTGAGGTCACCCGCGCCGGCCATCGCCGTGAAGGTGTTCCAGCCGGGGCCGATCTTCGTGCGCGGCGCGAAGGTGCCGTTGCCGCGACCCCGGTAGAGCCACAGCGCGCCGTCGGCGTCCCGCGCCACGAGGTCGGCCCTGCCGTCACCGGTGACGTCGCCCACCGAGGTGAGCGCGTTGAAGATGTTCCAGCCGGGGCCGATCTTTGTACGCGGCGCGAAGGTGCCGTCGCCGCGGCCCTGGTAGAGCCACAGGGCGCCGGACGCGTCGCGGGCGACGAGGTCGGCCTTGCCGTCACCGGTCAGATCACCCGCGCCGATCAGCGCGTTGAAGATGTTCCACCCCGCCCCGACCTTCACGCGAGACGTGAACGGGCGGGCGTCCCCGCCGCCGCGGTAGTACCAGAGCACGCCGCTCGCGTCGCGGGCGACCAGGTCACCCGACCCGTGCACGGTCAGGTTCGACAGCGCCGTTATCGCTGTGTACCCCTGCCAGCCGCCACCGACGGCCACGCGCGGCTGGTACGGCCCAGCGGCCTTCCCCGTACCGTCGTAACGCCACAGCGTCCCCTGCGCGTCACGCGCGAGGAGGCGGCTGTTGGCCGGGACGGCAGACGGGCTGTCGACGTCGAAGCCGACAGTGGCTTCCGGACTGGCTGCGCCCGGGTCGGACGCCTTGAAGCGGACGTCCGTCACGACCTTCCAGGCATCGACGGACGCACCGGCCGCCAGCGCATAGGTCAGGGTGTGGTCGCCGGCGGGCAGGTCGCACGACACGGCCGCGGCCGTGTCGTTGACCGGTCCTCCGGTGTGCTCGCAGGCGCCCTGCGGCCCGCCGCTCACCGACGCGACCTTGATGTCGACCGCGGCCTTGCTCCAGTCGGGCTGACCTTCCGCCGGGCGGAACGCGACAGTGAGCCGACCAGGGCTCTCGGCGTGGACGCGCACGGTGTGTGTCGCCGTGGACGACGCCTTGAGGTCGGTGACCGTCAGGTCGAGGAAGCTCTGGGTCTGTTCGATCAGGCCGCGCGAGTACGTGGGATCGGAAGGGCTCTCCACCGGTCCCGGATACTCGCCGACCGCGAGGAACCGGCTGCCGTTGACCGGCGCGATGTCATGGAACGTGTAGGACGGATAGGTGGTATCGGTCACGGTCGCCCCGAGCCGCTTCGTCCAGGCGGTGCCGTCGTAGTGCCAGAAGACGGGGTCGGCGCGCAGCGACGAATCGTCCGAGCCGGCCGCCCACAACCCGCCGTGTCCGTCCGGCCGGAGGGCCTCGAGGAGGAACCCGGTCAGATCCCCGGTGACGTCGTGCCACGCCGAGCCGTCCCAGCGCTCGACGTGGGTGAGGGCTGGTCTGGCGCCCGGGGAATAGCCCCAGCCGGCCATGTAGACACTGTCCGGGGACACCGCGGCCACCGTTGCCATGGTGACGACCGCCGGCGCCGGCGGCTGGGGCATCAGCGTCCAGGTCGTCCCGTCCCAGTGGTACGCCACCGGGTGGCCGCCTTCCACGGGGAACTGCATTCCCGTCGCGTAGGCGTCGTTCGCGGACAGGGCGTCGATGCCGCGGATGTCCACGCCGGCCGGGAGAGCGAAGGTCTGCCAGGCACCGTCGCTGTAGGTGTAAAGAGCGTTGCCGCCCTTGAAAAGCCTGCCGGGGACGGCCTTGATCGGCACCTCGATCCAGGCCCGGTCGAAAGCACCGGCGGTCGGTACGACTTCCCAGCGCGTCCCGTCGAAGTGGACCAGATGCTGCGTCCCGGCGGAGAAGGTCGGCTTGGAACCGTAGGCCCACACGTCGTCCGCCGATGCCGCGCTGACCGCCGACCACGAGTCGACCTGCGGCAATGCGGGGTCCGTGACCGCGGACCACGCCTGCCCGTCCCAGCGCATGAGAACGCCGTTGCCGTCACTCCCCCTGCCGGACGCCCAGGCATGGTCGGCATCCACCGACGTCACCGAATGCAGTGAACCCGCGGCGGTCGCTCCGGACAGCGTTGTTTTCCAACCCGGTGTCGATACGTGGTGCGTCGCGGGTCCTGTGTCGGCCGCGGCCGTCTGCTCCGAGCCCACCAGCGCGGTGAGCAGGGCGAGCCCCACGGTGCTCGCCACGGCGAGTCGCCCGGCATGTCTGAGCGTGCGCTTCCTCTTCATGACGCGTCCCCTCCCTCCGGCAACGCCCCCCTTGCACGGGGCCGTCGCGTTCTCCTCATGTCCTCCGCAGCGGGACCTGGCGCGTTGCGCGCGGGCACGGCGCAGCCGTTCGCGGCGCGTTCGCGCGTCCTTGGCCGGAAGTCCCCTCCGTACGCGGCTCGTCCGGGCGCCCGTGGGCTCGGCACGCATGCCGACTTTTGGGGCCCGCCCAGCCGCGGGATTGGCCAGGCGTATCCGCCCGTGCCCGTGACCGCCCCCTGCGGTGCCGGGTAGTTTGCCACATCCGTCTCAGGAGTTGCCGAGCGGAGTCGGCTTGACCGGCGGTGTTCGCGGGGGCCGTCGTGGGCCCGGACGCCGCTCGGCCCGACGTCGCGGCGGCGGTGGCGCTGTCGTATCGGGGGGCCGGCGTCCGCGGCGGCCTGGGAACTGCGGTCGGTACTGCGCCGTGCCGCCGACCTCCCGGCCGGGCGCACGGTGTGACGTCAGGGTGCCCGCGGACGCCCGGGAGGTAGGGTGGAAGGAGCGTCCCTGCCCCTGGCGCAGTCGGTTGAGTGCGATGCCGCCACCGGGGCCGCGGATCTCCCGCGGATCACCTCGCCGTGACGGGCGGAACCCACAACCGCTGAACGGATGACCGTTCACCCTTACGCGAACGCGATGACCGCGTGACCGGTCTCCGTCCGTCGTTCCTTCCGCGCTCGGGGAATCGAGGCCATGTGAGGCCGTATGCGGTGGTGCCCGATGGCGGCTGAGCGCCTGGCGGAGGCACTGCGTCTGCTCCAGGACGGCCAGGGGTCGCCCGCGGTGGCCGTGGCGGGCGCCGCGGCCCTCGAGGTGGACGGCGTCGCCGTCTCGCTGGGGAACGAGCCGGGCAGGACCGAGGTGCTGTGGTGTTCCGACGACGTGTCGCGCGGCTTCGAAGACCTCCAGCTCACACTGGGGCAGGGCCCGGGACCCGACTGCATGGTGAGCGGTACGACGGTACGGGTGCCGGATCTGGCCCGCGTCCGCCACGACCGCTGGCCCGAGCTGGTCATGGAGGCGCCCGGCCTGGCGGCGCGCGCGGTCTTCTGCTTCCCGCTGCGCATGGGCGGGATCGGACTCGGGGTGCTGACCGCGGTGCGGCGCGCGCCGGGGCCGTTGACCAGCGGGCAGAGCGCCGACGCGGCGATTCTGGCCGCCGCCCTGACCAGGCACTTCCTGGAGGGTGCCGGTCGGGCACGCCAAGAGGCGGATCGTGTGCGGCCTCAGGGCCCTGTGACCCCGCGGGGCCAAATGAACCCGCCGGGCCCGATGAACCCGCAGGACCCCGCGGACCCGCCGGACCCCCTCCCCTTCCTCCATCACGCCGTGGTCCACCAGGCGACCGGCATGGTCAGCGTCCAGCTCGCCGTCTCCCTCGCCGACGCCCTGCTGCGGCTGCGGGCCCACGCGTACGGCAGCGGGCGCACCGTGACGGACGTGTCCCACGACGTCGTGGCCAGGCGACTGCGGCTGGCCCCCGACGCCGAACCCCTCCCGCCCGCCGCAGACAAGGACTGACGCCATGCCCACCCGAGAACAGCAGGTCATCGAGGTCTTCGTCGAGGCGGCCGACTCCCTGACCGCCGACTTCGACGTCATCGACTTCCTCCAGAAGCTCTCCGTACGCTGCCTGGATCTGCTCGACGTGTCCGCGGTCGGCGTCCTGCTCGCCGACCAGTACGACGCCCTGCACCTGCTGGCCGCCTCCGACGAACGCACCCGGCTGCTGGAGCTGTTCGCCCTCCAGTACGACCAGGGCCCGTGCGTCGACTGCTACCGCGACGGGCGGCCCCGTACGAACGTCGACCTCACCGGGGACGAGGCCGTCGAGCGCTGGCCGCTGTTCGGCCGCGGCGCCCACGAGAGCGGGTTCGCCGCCACCAGCGCGCTGCCGCTGCGGCTGCGCGGCCGGGTGATCGGCGCGCTGAGCCTGTTCAGGACCGACCCCGCGCCCCTGGGACCGGAGGACATCGTCCTCGGCCAGGCCCTCGCCGACGTGGCCACCATCGCGATCCTCCAGCAGCGGACCCTCGCGCACGCCGAGGCGGAACGCGACCAGCTCCAGTACGCGCTCCACAGCCGGATCATCGTCGAACAGGCCAAGGGCATCCTCGCCGAGCGCTGGAACATGTCCCTCGACCTGGCCTTCGCCACTTTGCGCTCCTTCGCCCGAGCGCGTCAGCACAAGATCTCGCACCTGGCCCGCCTGATCACCGAGGGCGGCTTCGACACCGACGTCATCGCGCACGGCGTCAAGGAAACCAATCGCGCGGAACCGGGCGGCCCCGTGGCCGGTAGGGAGACATCCTGATGGACCAGCACGACACCCCGCACAACCCCGAGCAGCACACCGACACCCCGCACACCGAACTTCCCGAGCACGCCGATCCGCTCCAGGCGCCCGGCACCGACGAGGAGCACTGGCGCGCCTGGGACGGCTGGGCGCACCTGGCCGGCACCGAACTGCCCACCGCCGGACGGGTGGTGGTCGTGGCCGCGCACCCCGACGACGAGGTGCTGGGGGTGGGCGGCAGCATCGCGCTGCTCGCCGCGGCCGGTGTGGCGGTGACCGTCGTGTCGGTGACCGACGGCGAACTGTCCCACGCCGACAGCACGGCCATCACGTCCCATCAGCTCGTCGGCATCCGGGCCGCGGAATTGCGCGAGGCCCTGGCCGAACTCGGCGCCGACGCACAGGACATCGTCCGGCTGAGAGTGGCGGACACCGAGGTGGCGGGCCATGAGGACGAGGTCGCCGCGGCCCTGGTGCCGCTGCTGTCCGACGCCGACCTGTGCCTGGCGCCGTGGACCGGTGACGTCCACAGCGACCACGAGGCCGCGGGCCGCGCCGCGCTGACCGCCGCCCGTAAGGCGTCGGTGCCCTGCCTGCTCTATCCCGTGTGGATGTGGCACTGGGCCCGCCCCGACGACCCCCGCGTGCCGTGGGCGTCGGCGTCCCTCGTCCGGCTGCCGGAAGAGGTGGCCGCCCGTAAGCGGGCCGCTGTCCAGCGGTTCGTCAGCCAGGCCAGGTCCCTCGGCAGCTCGCCGGATGACGCGGCCGTCCTGCCGCCCGGCGAAATCGCCCACCACGTCCGGGACTTCGAGGTCGTGTTCACACCGGCCTGAGCACCCCAGGGCCTGGGCGTCCCGGCGCCTGAGCACCCCAGGGCCTGGGCGTCCCGGGGCCTGAGTGTCCCGCTCCTACGCGCCCGTCCGCGGCGCGCGCGTCGGAAAGGTGCGGATGGTCTCCGTGGCCTGCGTGCCGTCGGCGATCTCGCGGGCCAGGTCGGAGAGTTTGCGGCCGTGGGCGTGGGCGTAGGAGCGGAAGACGCTGAACGCCTCGTCGACGCCCAGGTGCCAGCGCTCGGCGAGGATGCCCTTGACCTGTTCGATGGTGATGCGGGCGTTGAGGGCGTACTGGAGCTGGTCGCGTTCGGCCTCGGCGTGGGCGAGCGTGCGCTGTTGGAGGATCGCGATGGTGGCGACGTCGGCGAGGGCCTGGGCGAGGGTCACGTCCTGGTCCGTCAGCGGCTCCGGGTCGGTCTGGAAGAGGCTCAGCGCGCCGATCACCCGGCCGCGCAGCCGCAGCGGCAGCGCGTTGGTGGCGACGAATCCGGTGGCCTCGGCCCCGGCGGTGAACTGGGGCCAGGCGGCGGCCACTTCGGGAGCGCCGAGGTCGACGTTGGTCCGCGGCTCGCCGTCGTGGTAGCAGTCGACGCAGGGACCCTGGTCGTGCTGGAGCGCGAACAGCTCCAGCAGCCTGGTGTGTTCGTCGGAGGCCGCGAGTACGTGCAGGACACCGTTCTCGTCGGCGAGCAGGACGCCGACGGCGGCGACGTCCAGCAGCTCCATGCAGCGCACCGACAGCTTCTGGAGGAAGTCGATCACGTCGAAGTCGTCGATCAGGAAGTCGGCCACCTCGACGAAGACCTCGGTGACTTGCTGTTCGCGGGTCGTCATGGCGTCAGTCCTTGTCTGCTGCAAGTGAAGGCGGGTTCGGATCGGGGCTCGGGCCGCGGCTCGGTTCGGTGCTCGTACCGGTGCTCTGATCGGTGCCAGGATCGTTGCTCGTACCTGGGCTCTGACCGGGGCTCGGGTCGGGGACCATCCTCAGCCGTCTGGCCACGACGTCCCGGGCCACGTCGGTCAGGGGACGGTCGTTGCCGTACGCGTAGGCGCGCAGCCGCAGCAGCGCTTCCGCCAGCGGCACGGCGAGCTGGACGCTGACCATGCCGGTCGCCTGGTGCAGCACGGCCTGGTGCAGGGCGGGGGCTGGCAGAGCGGGGCCGGGCATACCGGGAGCGGACAGAGCGGGACGGCCGCTGGACGGCGTCCACGCGTCCCCGGGGTCGAGGAAACGCCGGGTCAGCAGGCCCGCGAGGACACCCGCGTCACCGTCCTGTTCGGGGGTCAGGCGGCCGGGCGCGTCCCTGACCAGCGTCAGCACGCCCAGCGTGATCGCGCCGACGCGCAACGCGAAACAGAACACCGCCCGTACGCTGAGCGCGGGCGTCTCCCGCAGCAGGGCGGGCCAGCGGCCGGCCGGCGTGAGCCCCAGGTCGGGGACGCGTACCGCGGTGCCGCCGGCCAGGCAGTCGGGTCCCGGGCCCTGACCGACCGTGAGCTGGAGATCCTCGAAGGCGCGCGCTCCGGCACCGGAGGACCACAGGACCTCCGACGCGCCGGGCCGGCTGCCCGCGCTGATCGCGATGCCGTCCACGCCGAGCGTCTCGGCGACTCCACCGGCGACGTCCGGCCAGTCCGAGGTCTGGAGCGCCCGCAGGATCTCCGCCATGCGGTCGCTGATCACGCGGCACCGCTCGACGGCCGTCGTACGACCGGCGCCGCACGGGCAGGGGGAACCGCGTAGAGGTCGATCTCGCCCTCCCAGCAGACGGCCGCCCGGATGTCGCACCGGAACGGCATCATCGTACGCACACCCCCCACGCCTGCCCCGCGCTTCCCCGTACGCACACCGCACACCCCGCCCCGCGCCTCGCGCCCCGCGCTTCCCCGAACCCCGCCGCGGCCGGTCCACAGGCTGTGGACACCGCTGGGGAACACCCGGCACGTCACCGCTCCGGCACGTCACGGCACGGGCACGTCACCGCACCGGAACGCGTACCCGTACGCGGAACGAGACCCGGCCGGGTCAAGCGCGCGGCGGGACCCGCAGCGCGAGCAGCGCGGTGTCGTCGCTGGCCCAGCCGCCGTGGTAGTCGCTGAGCGTGTCGGCGATGTACTCGATGGTGTCGGCGGCGCCCATGGTGTGGGTGTCGCCGAGGGTACGGGCGAGGGCGGCCTCGTCGAACATCGGCCGGCGCGGCTCCGCGCCGCGCGGGTCGGGCCGCGCCTCGCAGGCGCCGTCGGTGTAGAGCAGCAGCAGGTCGCCGGGGGTCAGCCGGAAGCGGACGTCGGAGAGGTGTACCGGGTCGACCACGCCGAGGAGGGTGCCGGGGGTGCCGGCCTGCCGGACGCGGCCGTCGGCGCGGCGGATCAGGGCGGGCGGGTGTCCCGCCAGGCACAGCCGCCCCGACACCCCGGACCCGCTGGCGCGGAAGGTGGTCTGGACGGCGGTCAGGAAACGGGGGGCGCCCTGCGCGAGCATGGCGGTGTTCAGCCGGTCGAGCACCGCCGCGGGCGACAGGTGCTCACCGGCGTCCGCGCGCAGGGTGTAGCGGGCCAGCGCGGTCACCTTGGCCGCCTCGGTCCCCTTGCCGCACACATCGCCCATGACCGCGGTCCACCAGGCCCCGCGGGCCTGGAACAGGTCGTAGAAGTCGCCCACCACGCTGATGTCGCCGCTCGCCGGGATGTACAGGGCGGCGGCGTCCACACCCGGCACGGGGCGCAGGGCCGGGGGCAGCAGGCTGTCCTGGAGGCTGCGGGCCAGTTCGCGGGAGGCGGCCAGCGCGCCCTGCGCGGTCGACAGCGCGTTCTCGGCGGTCTGGAGGGCGGTGTGCACACGGTCGAGCGACATCCGCACGTTGATCTCGTTGGACACCGCCCGCGCCAGGACCGACATCGTCTCCAGCTCCTGCGGTGTCCACACCCGAGGGTTGGCGTCGATCACGCACATGGTGCCGATCGGCTGCCCGTCCGTGGTCACGATCGGGAATCCGGCCCACGCGCCCACGCCCCACGGTCCGATCGCCGGATGCCCCGCCGTCCGCGGGTCCTTCTCCGCGTCCTCCACCACGAACGGCCCGTTCTCACCGACGGCGAAGTAGCAGAAGCTGTCGCCCACCGCGTTCTGCCAGCTCTCCACGTCCCCGTAGGGCAGGTGCGGTACCGACTTCCAGTACGTACGCGTCTCGCCGACGAAGGTGATCGCGGAGATCGCGGCGCCGGTCACCGACACCGCCAGCCTGGTCAGATCGTCGAAGACCCGCTCCGGAGCGGAGCCGACCATGCCGCTGGCGTCGAGCGCCGCCAGCCGACCGGGGTCGGACAGCACGGCCGGCAACCCGTCCGCCCGCACGCCGCCCGGGTACTCCATCGCTCCCGCCACAACCCTTGCCCGTTCCGTCAGACGGCGTTTTTCGCGCGCCAGCCAACCACGCGTTCCGGACCCCTGCCAGCTTCCCGCCGCAACGATCCGAACACCTGTCCCTGATCCAGTATGAGGGCCTGCCCCCCGGGTCGCGCGGGCGAACGGCCCGTTCGGCGCCGACGACCGGGTCCCGGCGGCTTTCGTGGGTGCGGTCTGCGGTGGCGTGGGAGCCTTGGCCGCGTATGGGAACGGTCTGCGAGGGAAGCTCACCATTTATGAACGGTACGGGTGGCGGTACGAGCGGCGGTACGGGTGGCAGCGCGGTCGGCGGTACGAGCGGCAGCGCGGTCGGCGGTACGGGTGGCGGCGATACGAGCGGTGACCCGGGTCAAGGCGCGGACGTGCGGGAACTCCTCATCCGCGCGGGCAAGGGCGACCGCGACGCCTTCGACCGGCTCTATCCGCTGCTGGCCCCCGCCGCCTACGGCCTGGCGCACTGCATGACGGGCGACGCGGCGCGGGCCGAGGAGCTGTCCCGCGAGGCGCTGGTCGACGTCTGGCGCACGGCGCCCCGCTTCGACCCCGCCCATGCCGACGCCCTGACCTGGGCGGTCACCCGCGTCCACCGAAGCCTGGTCGGCCTGCTCAGGTCCGGGCGGGACACGGAGGCCGTACGGACCGACGTCGGCCCGACCCTGGACGCGATCCTCGGGCGGCTGCGGGAGATCCGCGCCGACCCGCGGGTACGGACGGACCTCAAGCGGCTGACGCCCCGGCAGCGCGAGGCGGTGGTCCTGGCGGGCCTCGGCGGACACGCCTGTCCCGCGGCGGCCGTCGACCAGGCCGGTCCGGCGGCCACGAGACGGCCGGTCGATCTGCGCGACGGCCTGATCCGGCTGCGGGACTGGCTGCCCGGGCGCTGAGCCGGGCTGAGCCGGGCAGAGCCGAGCCGCGCGCAGCTCGGCCGCCGAGCGGATCGCTGTCCGGTCGGCGGCCGTGGTGCTCCGTGCCGCGGGGCTGTCCTGCTGGCCGGTCGGCGGCTACTTGTCGGTGAGCATCCCGGCCCGCAGCTTGGCCAGGGTCCGGCTGAGCAGCCGGGACACGTGCATCTGGGAGTAGCCGAGCTCCGCGCCGATGTCGGCCTGGGTCAGCTCCTGTCCGAAGCGCATCCGCAGGATGCTGCGCTCGCGGTCGTCCAGCTTCGCCAGCAGCGGCGCCAGCGCCTGGAAGTCCTCGACGAGTTCCATCGCCGGGTCGGCCGCGCCGATGGTGTCGGCGTACGAGCGTCCGGCGTCCTCGCCGTCGTCACCGGCGGGCAGGTCGATGGAGCCCGCGGTGTAGCCGTTGGCGGCCACCAGGCCCTCGACGACCTCGTCCTCGGTGATCTCCAGGTAGGCGGCCAGCTCGGCGAGGGTCGGCGGCGCGTCCAGGACGGCGGTCAGGTGGTCGCGGGCCTTGGCCAGCTCGACCCGCAGCTCCTGGAGGCGGCGCGGTACGTGGACGGCCCAGGACGTGTCGCGGAAGAACCGCTTCATCTCGCCGACGATGTACGGGATGGCGAAGGTGGTGAACTCCGTCTCCCGCGACAGGTCGAACCGGTCTATCGCCTTGATCAGGCCGATCGTGCCGACCTGGACGATGTCCTCCCACTCCTGCGGGCCGCGGCTGCGGAACCTGCGGGCGGAGAAGCGGACGAGGGACATGTTCATCTCGATCAGCGTGCCGCGCGCGCGGCTGTACTCCTCGGTGCCCTCCTCCAGCGACTGGAGGCGGTCGAAGTACAGCTTCGACAGCTCGCGGGCGTCCTTCGGCGAGACCTTCGCCGGGTCCGCGACCTGCGGCACCTCACCCACGGCCGGAACGCTCCGGCCGACTCCGGTCGGCAGTGCGGTGGTTCCCGCGTCGTGCGTGATCGCCGTCATGTGTTCGCCCAACGTCGTCGGCTGTGACCCCAGGCACGTACCCCCTCTCACGCGTCGCACGCACGAAGACTCAGGAATTTCTTTTCCGTCCCCCACCCGTCACCCACCGTGCCCCCGGTCCGCCGCCCACCCGTCACCCGCGGTCCCGCGCTCCGCCGCCCGCCCGTCACCCGCGGTCCCGCGGTCCGCCGTCCACGCCTCGACCGCCGCGTCCGCGCTCGGCGCCGCGGTGAAGACCTGGTCGAGTCCCGTGACGCGGAAGACCCGGTCGAACCGCTCGGGGACAGCGGCCAGGACGGTGTGGGCGTGGGCCTCTTCCGCCCGGTGGTGGGCGGCGAGCAGCGTGCTGAGACCGCTGGAGTCGATGAAGTCCAGCCCGCCCATGTCCACGACGAGCTGTCGGCCGGGCCCGAGGGCGAGGCGTTCGACGGCCTCGCGGACCTGCGGCGCGGTGGAGTAGTCGAGCGCTCCGGCGAGTGCGACGACCGCGCCCGCGGGGGTGGCGCGGACGTCGACGGTCAGGAGTCCCATGGCACTCCTCTCGCGGACTGGCCTCATACGTGAGGTAGTTCGGAGCCGAGGTGCCCGCGGATTGGTGTTCGTACGATAAAAGTTCAGGCTCGCCGCTCTTCCGTCCGGTCCAGCGCGTCCCGCAGCGCCGCCCGCGAGGTGATGCCCAACTTCGGGAAGAGCTGGTGGAGATGGGTCGAGACGGTCCGCGGCGACAGCAGCAGCCGCTCCCCGATCTGCTTGTTGGTCAGGCCGGTGGCGGCCAGCCGGGCGACCTCCCACTGCTGCGGTGTCAGGGCGGGGCCCTCGGGCGGGAAGCGGGCGGCGACCGGGATGCCGCAGGCGCGCAGCTCCTTGTTGGCCCGGTCGGCCCAGGGGCGGGCGCCGAGCCGTTCGAAGCCGGCCGCGGCGGCGCCGAGCAGGTGCCCGGCCCGGCCGGGTGCCTTGCTCCGGCGCAGGCGTTCACCCAGGTAGAGCTGGACGCGGGCATGGTCGAAGGGCCAGCGCTCGGCGCCCTCGACGGCCAGCGCCTGGCCGAAACCCCGTACGGCCTCGTCGTCGCGGTCCGCCGTCAGCGCGGCCGACGCGAGCAGCACCATCGCCAACCGCGGTGACACCGCGTCCAGTCCGGCGTCGCGCGCGGCCCGTACGTGCGCGGCGGCCTCGTCCCGCCGCCCGATCCGTACCGTCGCCTCGACCTGGTCGAGGACCGCCCACACCGCGTGCCCGGCGAACGGCGCGAAGATCCCGGGCGGCGTGATCCGGGAGGCGTGGCGGTACGCCTCGTCGAAGTCGCCGAGCGACAGGGCGGTCAGCGTCCGCGCGTGGGCGGCGTAGCAGCCGACGGCGTAGCCCCTGCGGGAACCCGCCCACTGGTCCATCCGGTCCGCGAGCCGCCGGGCCCGCGCGTACTCGCCGCAGGCCGCGTGCAGGCAGGCGAGGACGAATGTGCCGGTCCAGGAGCGCAGCGGATAGGCCATCTCCTCGCACCACCGCAGACCCTGCTCCGCGACCTGCCGCGCCTCGGCCCACTGGCCGGTGAACCAGGCGTGGCTGCTCCACAGGAACGACGCCTGGATGGCGGGGAAGATGTTCTGCCCGTCCAGGCCGCCGCGGGCGGTGAGCCGCAGCGGCGCCTCCATCGCGTGCAGGCGGTCGCCGTACGCGGCGGCGGTGGCGATCCGGACGATCCGCACCGGGTCCGCCGTGCCGGGCAGGGTCCGGATCGCGGTGTCGAGCCGCGCCCAGTCGGCCGGGCGGGCGCGGGCCGGGTCGCCGAAGGTGGTCCGCAGCAGGTGCAGGGTGTCGGGGACGGCGGCGCACTTCGCCAGCGCCGCGTCGAGCTCCGACCACAGCTCGCGCCGGCCGCCGTGCACGCACACCATCAGCAGCGTGGTCAGGGCCTCCACGAGCGTGGCGTCCGTGAGGTCGTACGGCTCGGGCTGGAGCGCGACGGCGCCGGACAGCAGGCGGTGCGCGGTGTCGATGTCCCCGTAGCTGTTGAGCAGGTACAGCGCGGCGGCCACCGCGACGGCCGGGGAGCCCGCGTCCGGCGACGCCTGCCGCGCGTCGTGCAGGAGGCGCGGTACGTCGCGTACGTCGCCGGTGAGATTCGCGCCGACGTACGCCGCCTTGGCCAGCCGCCGGGCGTACGCGTCGCCCGCGGGGCTCAGCTCGGCCGAACGGACCAGCGCGGCAACGGCGTTGGGCCCGTCGCCGCGGCGTGTGCCGACGTCGGCGGCCTCCTCCAGGAGCGCGGCGATCGACTCGTCCGGCTCGTCGGCGGCCTGGGCCAGGTGCCAGGCGCGCCGTTCGGGGACCGCGGCCCACGCCGCCGCGAGCGCGCGGTGGACGCCCCGGCGCTGGTCGCTGGTCGACAGCTCCACGACGGCGGAGCGGATGAGGGAGTGCCGGAAGTGCACGCGCCCCATGTCGTCGTCCACGCGCACGAGTCGCAGGCGCTCCGCCGGGGCCAGGTGCTTCGGATCGCACCGGCCGGCCACCGCGCGGCGCACGATCATCATGGTGCCGCTGCCCTCCAGTGCGGCGACGAGCAGCAGGTGCCGGGTGGCCGGTGGCAGCGTCCTGATGCGCGAGGCGAAGGTCGACTGGAGCCGCTGCGGCAGCGGCAGCCGCTTGGGCAGGGCCTGGGAGGCGCGCCGCTGGGGCTCGGTGAGGGCGGCGGGCAGCTCCAGCAGCGCCAGGGGGTTGCCCTCGGCCTCGGCGATCACGCGCCGCCGCACCCGCGAGGCGAGCGTCGGGAAGCGGCGGCGCAGCAGCTCGTCGGCGGCGGCCTCCGGGAGCGGCCCCAACTCGTGCAGGGGAAGGCCGTTGTGGTCGAAGAAGCTCTCCTCGCCGAGCCTGACCGCGCACACCAGACCGGTGGCCGTGCCCGGCAGGCGACGGGCGACGTGCCCCAGGACGACGGCACTCGACCGGTCAAGCCACTGCGCGTCGTCCAGCACCAGCAGGGCGGGGCGGTCGCGGGACAGCGCGGCGGCCAGCGCCGCCGCGGCCTCCACGACCGTCCGGTGGCCGGGCGCCGCGTCGTGCTCCAGGCCCAGGACACCGGCCAGGGGCGGCAGTTCGGCCGCGCGGGCGCGGACCTCGGGCACCGACGTCAACAACTGCCGCAGCGCGCCGTAACTCAACTGCGCCCGGTACTGCACACCGTCCGCGCGCAGCACCCGCATCCCGGCGGCCTCGGCGCTCCCGGCGACGGCGGCGAGCAGCGCCGACTTGCCGACGCCCGGCTCGCCCACCAGCGCCAACGACCCTCCGCGGCGCGGGACTTCGGCCAGGAACGCGCCGAGCCTGCCGAGGTCGGCGTCCCTGCCGACCAGCAGCCCGTCCCTCGCGTCGCCGGCTCCGTCGCTCATCACTGCCCCCTGCCGCGCCCCGGCCGACCGCCGTCACCCGACTACGTCATATGACGGAATCGGGCAGGCCCGCCAGGCTCCTAGTGTGCATCCCACGACCTCGTCCGTCCGAGGGAACCGGCAGGTGGCGGGCGAAACCCGCCGGGTGACGGGGAGCACGCGGAACGCCGCACCCTCGGACGACGCCGGCCGGCGGCCGGGGAGGGACACCTCGGCTCCGCAGCTGAGGGGAGTGGTGCGCCATCACCGGACGTACGGGCTTCGGCGAGGTGCTGCGCGGCCATCGCCGCGCGGCGCGGCTGACCCTCGAGCGACTGGCGGAGGCGTCCGGTGTCAGTGCCCGGACGCTGTCGGACATGGAGCGCGGCCGGAGCCGCGGACCCCAGCAGCGGACCGTGACCGCGCTGGCCGACGCGCTCGCCCTGGAAGGCGCCGCGCGCGCGGAGTTGCTCGACCTGGCGCGGGACGGCCGCCTGCGCGGCCACTGGACGCGTCCGAGCGGCCTGTGCGAACTGCCGGGCGCCGTACCGGACTTCACCGGCCGCGCCGCCGAACTGGTCTGGATGAGCGAGCTGGTGTACGCCGAGAGCGCGCCGGGCGTCGGGGTGGTCGGTCTCGTCACCGGCGCCGCGGGTCTGGGCAAGACCACCTTCGCCGTCCGGGCCGCCCACGCCGTACGGCCGAGCTTCCCCGAAGGGGTGTACTTCCTGGACCTGCTCGGCATGTCGCAGCGGCCCGTGACCGCGGACGAGGCGCTGCGGCACGTCCTGCGCGCGCTGGGCGTCGGCGACCAGGACATCCCGGCCGCCACCGAGGGCCGCGCCTCCCTGTACCGGTCGGTCCTGCGCGACCGGCGCGTCCTGGTCGTCCTCGACAACGCCGCGTCGGAGGAGCAGGTGCGCCCGCTGCTCCCGGCCGGGGGAGCGGGCCGGGCCATGATCACCACCCGGCGGCTGCTGGCAGGACTCGAAGGCGTCCGCAGGCTGGTGCTCGGCCCGCTGCCGCTCCCGGAGGCCACGCACCTGCTGACCGGGATCATCGGCGAACGCGCGGCCACCGACGAGGAGTCCGACCTGACCAGGCTCGCCGAGCTGTGCGGCGGTCTCCCGCTCGCGCTGCGGATCATCGGGAACCGGCTGGCCAGCAGGCCCGGTTGGGCGGCCGGTGAACTCGCCGCCCGGCTCGCGGACGAGGAGCGGCGGCTGGACCAGCTCACGGCCGGTGACCTCAAGATCGCCAACGCCTTCGGGATGTCGTACGAACAACTCGCCGCGCCTGCACGGGCGTTGTTCCGGCGGCTGGCCGCCGTGCCGGGGCCGGACGTCGACGCGGACCTGGCCGCCGTCGCGGGCCGGATGCCGGTCAAGGAGACCTGGGACGCGCTCGACGACCTCGTCGACCTCGGCCTGCTCCAGGACAGCACCGCCGGGCGCTACCGCTTCCACGACCTGGTCCGCCTCTTCGCGCGCGAGCGGCTGCGGGAGGAGGAGAGCCCGGCGCGGCGCGCGGAGTTGGCGGACCGGGTGACGGCCTGGCTGCTGCGGACGGCCACCCTGGCCGGGCGGTGGTTCGAACCCGGCTACGGCCGTCCCGACCGGCCCGACCCCGAACTGCCGAGGCTGGCCTCGGAAGAAGAGGCCGAACGCTGGCTGCGGGCGAACGTGGACAACTGGCTCGGCGCGATGCGGGCCGCCGCGGCCCGCGGCCGGTACGCGCCCGTGCTGGACTGCGCCGAGTCCATGCACTGGTTCTCCGACCGGTGGGCGCACGGCCCGCACTGGCGCGAGGTGTTCACGCTCGGCGCCGAGGCCGCCGCGGCCCTCGGCGACCTGGCCCAGCAGGCGGCCCAGCTCAACTATCTGGCCTGGGTCCACTGGGTCCCGTCCCGCGACCCGCGGGCGGTGCTGCGGTACGCGCGTGAGGCGCTGGAGCTGGCCGAACGCGGCGGCGCCACCGCGCAGATCGCCTGGTCCCACCAGTACGCCGCCGGGGCGGCGCGCCTGCTCGGCCGCCCCGGCGAGGCGATCGCGTCCGCGTCCCGGGCGGCGGAGACGTTCCGGGCCCTCGGCGACATGGACTCCTATGTGCAGTCCCTCGCCTCGATCGGCAACTCGCTGCGGGAGGAGGGCCGTTACACCGAGGCGCTGCGGCAGTTCCGTACCGCTCTCGCCGTCATCGACGAAGAGGAGCCGCGGATGGCGCCGACCGTCGTGGCGCACTGCCGCCCGCTGGGCCTGATCCGCATCGGCCAGTGCCTGGGGCACCTCGGCCGCCGTCCTGAGGCGATCGCCGCGCTCACCGCGGCGATCGCCTCCCTGGACGCACAGCGCCTGACCGGCTTCCGGCTCGCCGAGGGACTGGAGACGCTGGGCGCCCTGCTGGCCGACGAGGGCAGGACCGACGGGAGCCGGCGCGCCTACGCACGGGCCGCCGAGGTGTTCGCGGAGGTCGGGGACACGGAGGCGGCCGGCCGCTGCCGCCCGCTGTCCGCGCCCTGACCCGCCTCACGGCGGGGCGGGCCGGGGTCAGAAACCGCCGTTGGCGCCCTGGGCGGCCTGCGCGATGACGGCGGCCACGACGGCGGGCCGGGACACGTACACGGCGTGGCTGCCGGGCGTCTCGGAGACGGTGGCCTTGGCCCGCTCGGACATGGCGCGCTGCGCGGGCGGCGGGATCATCCGGTCGTCGGTCGCGACCAGGTACCACGACGGCTTCGTCCGCCACGCGGGCTCGGAGACCGTACCGGCCAGGGCCTCCACACCCCACGGGACCTGCGCGTCGGCCATGAAGGCGGCCACGTTCGCGGGCACGTCGGCCGCGAAGGACGCCGCGAACTTCTCCCGGTCGAGGAAGAGGAACCCGTCCTGCGGCGGCAGGATCGGCGGCACCGGCGCACCGGGCGGCGGGTCGGCGATCAGCGTGTTGACGGACTCACCCGCGTCCGGCGCGAAGGCCGTGATGTACGCGAGCGCGGCCACGTTGGGGTGGTTGCCCGCCTCGGTGATGACGGCGCCGCCGTACGAGTGCCCCACGAGCACCGCGGGACCGTCCAGACCGTCCAGCACCCGCCGCGTGACCGCCACGTCGTCGGCGAGCGACAGCGTCGGATTCTGCACGACCGCCACCCGGTAGCCGTCGGCCGTCAGATGGTCGTACACCCCCTGCCAGCCCGCCCCGTCCACGAATCCGCCGTGCACCAGCACGACATTCCCGATCGCCGTCATGACCTCTCCTGACCTGGTGGTCCGCGGCCCCGACGGCCGCCGCCCCACCGCCGAGTCAAGTCCTCGGCACCGGCCGGGACCACGCAGAACAGCACGCAGAAGTACGGCGGCGCGGGTGTCGGCCGAGGGGCCCTGATGCAGCCGGGGTGAATTTCGTACGGTCATCTCCTTGCGGGCTGCCCAGCGCTGGATGACAACCTGCTGAACCGTTCCCGATCCCGGCCCGCGGGCCTGGTTTCGCGCCGAGCGACCGCCCTACGTTGAAGTGCTCCGGAGCGCGCGGGAGAGCGCGGACGGAAGCCCTGACCACGGACCCGAACTGGCGGAATCAGCACATGAGGCATGCGGGCGGCGGCTCCGGCGACGACTGGCCGGGGGGCCGCGGCGGCCCGGCGGGCGGCGGCGGCCCGGCGGGCGGCGGGGTGCTGCGGACCGAGGAACGCCCCGCCGCCGAGGCGCTGCCCGCGCCGGGACCCCTGGCCGTACCGGCCCCGCCCGCGCGCCGCCCGCGGCTGTACGTGATCGACGCGCTGCGGCTGTGCGCCGCGCTGATGGTCGCGCTCCACCACTACGTGGGCACCAACCGCGTGAACCAGCCGCACAATCCGGTCTGGGACCGCCCGGCCTCCCACGTTTTCCCGGCCGTCTTCCGCGTGTCGTCCTACGGCTGGATCGGCGTCGAGATCTTCTTCGTCATCAGCGGATTCGTGATCTGCATGTCGTGCTGGGGGCGCGGACCGCGGGACTTCTTCGTCTCCCGGGTGATCCGGCTCTACCCCGCGTACTGGTTCGGCGTGCTGTTCACCGCCGCCGTGCTCACGCTGTGGCCCGCGGTCTTCAAGGCGCCCGCCTCCGCGCGCGACACGCTCTTCAACCTCTCGATGCTGCAACAGGGTTCGCGCATCGCCGACGTCGACGGCGTCTACTGGACCCTCTGGTCGGAGCTGCGCTTCTACCTGATCTTCCTGCTCGTCGTGGCCACCGGTCTGACCTACCGCAAGGTCGTCGTCTTCTGCTGCGTGTGGGGCGTCGCCGCCGCCCTGGCCCCCGTCGCCGGGACGCCCGCGCTGACGCTGCTCGCCAACCCGGACGCCGCCTGGTACTTCATCGCGGGCCTCGCCCTGTACCTGATGCACCGCTTCGGCCAGGACCTGCTGCTGTGGGGCATCCTCGGGATGTCCTGGCTGATGGCCCAGAGCGAGATCGCCCAGCGCGTCGACACCGTCGAGCACGTCTCCAGTTGGCGCGGCGCGCTCCTGCTCTACACCGTCTTCCTGCTCCTCATGGTCGGCGTCGCCGTCGGTCTCACCGACCGCCTCCAGTGGAGGTGGCTCGCCACCGCGGGCTCCCTGACCTACCCCTTCTACCTGGTCCACTACGCCGCGGGCACCACCGCCATCCACTACCTGCGCGACCGCGCCGACCCGCGCCTGCTGGTCGCCGCGCTCATCGGCGCGATGCTGCTGCTGAGCTACCTCGTGCACCGGCTGGTGGAACGCCCGCTGTCCGCGCTCCTCAAGCGCGGCCTCACCCGCTCCTTCGCCCGCCTCGGACCGCCGCCGGTCCGCCGGACCCCGTAGCCGTACCGGGCCGCCGAGGAATAGGGCGGGCGGCCCGAGCGCTTGCCGGTGCATGACGCTGGTGGATGGGTCGGCCGCGCCCCTCGGCGGTGTGCGCGGTGTGCCGACGTGGGACATGGTGGCCGTGACGGTCCGCCGACTGGGCCCGGGAGAGCGGCTGGACGGCGGCGACGGCGCGATCTGGGCGCTGGTCCTGGACGGCGACGCGCGGCTGGAGACGGCGGCGGGCGCCGAGGCGCTGTGTGCCGGGGACGCCTTCCACGTGGACGCCAGGACCACGTACCGGCTCGTCGCGCCGACCCGCGCGGAGGTGGCCGTCGGCACTCTGCGGGCGGTGCCGCCGATGCCGAGTCCGCTGGTGGCGCGGGACTTCGCGGGGCGCAACCGCGGCATCGTGGAGCTGGTGCGGATGTGCCCGCTGGACCCGAGGCACGGGCATCCGCTCTTCGCCGCGAGCTACGGCGGGCTGATCCAGGCCGCCATGGTGCAGGCCGTCGAGGAGAGCGCGCGGCAGCGCTCGGACCCGCGCCTGACCGCGCTGGTGTCGGCGCTCGATGCGCATCCCGGGCGGGCCTGGACGGTGGACAGCATGGCGCGCTTCGCGCACCTGTCCCGCTCGTCCCTGAGCGAGCGCTTCCGCCGCGAGCTGGGCCGCAGCCCCGCGCAGGTGCTCCGCGAGGTACGCATGCGGCACGCCCGCGAACTCCTCGCCGGTACGGACAAGCCGGTCGAACGGATCGCCCTCACCGTGGGCTACGGCTCCGCCGCCGCCTTCAGCCGCGCCTTCTCCGCCGACCACGGCCGACCGCCCCAGTCCTGGCGCTCCCACCCGGGGTCCGGGCGGCCCCCCGAAGCCGATGCCGCCTGCGGCGGCGGCTCCGTGGAGTAGCGGCGGGTCGCGTACCGGTCGTCGGGCCCGGGGTCTGGCGAGGAGGCCGAAGCCGGTACGGCCTGCGGCGGTGGCTCTGTGGAGTAGCGGCGGGCCGCGTACCGGCTGTTCAGGCCCGGGGTCTGGCGAGGAGGCCGAAGCCGATGCTGCCTGCGAGTGCGGCGGCGGCTCCGACCAGCAGGGCGCCGCGTACGCCGCCGTTGTCGACCACGGCGCCGCCGATCGCGGAGCCGGCCGTGATGGCCACCTGGAAGGCGGTCACCTGCAAGGAGAGGGCGGATTCGACGCGCTTCGGCTCGGCGCGGGTGACCCACAACTGGGTGGCGACCGGGACCATGTTGAAGCCGAAGCCCCAGACGACGATCGCCACGACCGCGACGGGGAGCCCGGAGGTCGTGCCCAGTACGAGCAGGCTCGCGCCGAGCAGGACGGGCGCGACGACGACGGCGAGCCCGAGGCGCCGGGAGAGCGCTCCGGCGGCGAGGTTGCCCGCGAGGCCGCCCACACCCCAGCCGAGCAGCAGCCAGACCGTCGTACCCGAGGTGACCCGTTCGATCGCGAGCCGGATGTACGGGTAGGCGGCGAAGTTGCCGAAGGCCAGCAGCACGATGCAGCCCACCCCGGCCATCAGCCGCCGGTTGGCCAGCGCTTGCCGGAGCATGCCGAGGCCCGCCCCCGGCTGGGCGGGCACCGGCGGCAGCGTCGCCACCACGGCGGCCAGCGCCAGCAGGCTCAGGCCCGCGGCGGCCCAGAACACCGGCCGCCAGCCCACCGCGTCGCCGAGGACCGAGGAGAGCGGTACGCCGACGATGGTGGCCGCGCTCACGCCCAGCGCCAGGCTGGTGGACACGACGTGGTCGCGCCCCGGCGCCGCGCTCGTCCCCGCCCCGAGCGCGAACGACCAGAAGCCCGCGATGGCCACGCCCAGCAGCAGGCGGCCCGCGAGCAGCAGCGGGAAGTTCGGCGTTACCGCCACCACCGCGTTGGACAGCACGGCGGCGGCGAGCAGGCCGATCAGTACGGTCCTGCGGTCGGTGCGCGGCAGCAGCACGGCGATGGTGGGCGCGGTGAGCGCGCCCGCGATCGCCGTGGCCGCGACGGCCAGCCCCGCCGTGCCCTCGCTGACGCCGACGTCCGACGCCATGGCGGGCAGCACGCTCGCGGGCAGGAATTCGCTGCCGACCAGGGCCCCGATCCCCAGCGTGAGCGCCGCGACCGGGGCCCAGGAGGCCGCGCCGGGTCCGCCGCCCGCGGCGGCCTCCACGGACGGGTCGTCCGTGCCGCGGACCGCCGCAGGCTCGGTACTGGTCGCATAGCTCTCTGAGGTCATGCGCCCAGTCTCACGGGCGCGGCCCGCCGCGGCTTGACCGTTCGGCCGCACTCCTTGATGGCGCGGCCGGACCCCCGTGGCCGGAACCCGCGGCCGGGCCCCGTGGCTGGACCCCCGTGGCGCGGCCCGCTCAGCAGCAGCCCGCCGGGCCCTCCTGCGCCACTGCCGCCGGTGCCCCGACGCCGAGCTGGACGAGTCGCGGCGTCGGGGCGCAACAGCCGCCGCCCTGAACGGCGTTGACGTCGGCTTCGGCACCGGCCTCGTCGTAGAGGCCCGCGCCGCCGCAGACTCCGGTGTCGGGGAGGGTGAGTTCGACGCGGTCGGCGGCTTCGAGGTCTCCGGCGACGGCGGCGGCCACCGAGCGGACCTGCTCGTAACCGGTCATGGCGAGGAAGGTGGGCGCGCGGCCGTAGGACTTCATGCCGACGAGGTAGACGCCGCTCTCGGGGTGGGCCAGTTCGCGGTGCCCGTGGGGGTAGATCGTGCCGCAGGAGTGCTGGTTGGGGTCGATGAGCGGGGCGAGCGCGACCGGTGCCTGGAGACGTTCGTCCAGGCCGAGGCGGAGTTCGGACAGGAACGACAGGTCGGGGCGCAGGCCGGTGAGCACGACGACCTCGTCGACCGGGTCCAGGCGGCGGCCGTCGTCGCCGACCAGGACGACGCGGCCGTCGGCGGCGCGCTCGACGGCGTCGGTGCGGAAGCCGGTGACGGCGTCCGCGTGCCCGTCGTCCACAGCGGCCTTCGCGGCGAGGCCGAGGGCGCCGCGCGCGGGGAGCTGGTCGGCGGTCCCGCCGCCGAAGGTCGAGCCGGACAGGCCGCGGCGCAGCACCCACACCGCGTGCGTGCCCGTACCGCCGTCGGCCTCGGCCAGGTCGGCCAGGGTGGCGAGCGCGGTGAAGGCGGAGGCGCCGGAGCCGATGACGGCGGTGCGTTTTCCCGAGTAACGGGCCCGTACGGAAGGGTCGTCGAGGTCCGGGACGCGGTAGGCGATACGGTCGGCCGCCGCGCGCTCGCCGAGGGCAGGGAGCCCGTTGGCGCCCGCGGGGGAGGGCAGGGTCCAGGTGCCGGAGGCGTCGATGACGGCGGAGGCGAGGACGCGCTCCTCACGTCCGTCGGCGAGGACGTAGTCGACGGTGAAGGGCTGCCGCTCGCGGTCGGCGTCCACGATCCGGTCCCGGCCGACGCGGGACACGCCGGTCACCGTGGCGCCGTAGCGGACGGCGTCGCCGAGGACGTCGGCGAGCGGCTGGAGGTAGCGCTCGGCCCAGTCGCCGCCGGTCGGGTACGCCGCCGGGTCGGGCCTGGTCCAGCCGGTGGCGGCGAGCAGCTTCTCGGCGGCGGGGTCGGTCAGCTCGGCCCAGGTGGAGAAGAGCCGTACGTGCGCCCAGCCGCGTACGGCGTGGGCGGCGCGTGGCCCGGTCTCCAGTACCAGGACGGCCTGACCGCGCGCGGTCAGGTGGGCGGCGGCGGCGAGGCCGGTCGGACCGGCTCCGATCACGACGGCGGGCGGTGCGGTGGTGGACGCGCTCACGGTGCTTCCCTTCTGAAATCTCTGGCTCTCGGAGTCCCGGAGTCCCGGACGCTCGGACGCCCGGGAGTCTCCGACGCCCGGATTCTCTGATTCGACATCTGTCGATGTCCTGTGCCGCCAGCGTGGCACCTGAATCGATGACCGTCAAATTAGATGTCCGTCGAATCCGTCGCTCCCGACGTCCGGGCCGCCGCCCTGATTCGACATGTGTCAACATAGACGCATGTCGAAAACCGAGCCGCTCCCCGCGCCTGCGGCGGACACCGCGCCCTGCTGCCCGCCGCTGAGCGAGCGCGCCCTGACGGCCGAGGAGGCCGAGCGGACCGCGGCGATGTTCAAGGCGCTCGGCGACCCCGTACGGCTGCGGCTCTTCTCGCTCATCGCCTCGCACGACGGCGGCGAGGCGTGCGTGTGCGACATCTCCGACGTCGGCGTCTCCCAGCCCACGGTCTCCCACCACCTCAAGAAGCTCCGCGAGGCCGGACTGCTCACCTCCGAGCGGCGCGGGACCTGGGTGTACTACAAGGTCGCGCCGTCCGTCGTGGCGGGCATGGGCAGTCTCCTCGGCCCGCCCGGCGCCACGCGCCGGTAAGCGCTACGGCCGCGGCCCGCGCCGGGCCGCAGCGGCGGTCAGACGACGATGGAGGTCAGGGCGGCCCACAGCAGGGGCGAGTGCTCGACGCGGCCGGTGGCGCGCCAGCGGGTGAGCCGTTCGCGCTGCCAGCCGGTGAAGTGGCGTACGGGGTCCGGGTCTTCGTGGGCGGCGTCCACGGCGAGGACCGCGTCGGTCAGGGGGCGTACGGACTCCGGCAGGCCGCCGAGGCGGTGGAAGGCGAAGCTGGTCGGGAGCGGCCAGCGCGCGGCGGTGACCAGTTCCGCGCCGTTGTGGAGCATCGCGGTCGCCAGCCCGAACGACTCGGCGAAGCGCAGGTCGCCGCCGCTCTCGCAGCCGATGAGGGCGACGCGCGGCGGCGCGGGCCAGATGCGGGCACCAGGCTCGCCGTCCGCGCGCAGGGGGAGCGTGCCGAGCAGCAGGTCCTTGGCGGACAGCGGCCGGTGGGTGCGGACCGGCTCGGCGAGGCCGTCGGTGCCGGGCCCGCAGCACAGATGCAGGGTGCCGTCCTCGCTCTGCCCGCCCTCGACCGGCGCGCCGCTCACGTGCCCGACGTACATCAGCCGCCGTGGCCGCTTCCGCAGCGCCCCGCTCAGCCAGTCCCGGTCGAGGTCGGTACGGCGGAACGCCTCGGCGGGCGCGGCCACGGACGGTACGACCGCGCCCGCGTCGAGGCGGCGCCGGACGAGGGACAGCAACTCCGGGTCGGAGCCGGGCGGTCCGAGGACCGAGCCGAGCGGGGAGTCGGCCCGGAAGCCGGGCACGCGGGGGTCGAGGACGAGGACGACGGCGTCGGTTTCGCCGTGGGGCACGGCGACGGGGGCGTCGGCTTCCCGAGTGTCGGCGCCCGCGCCGGTGACCGCGCCGGTGACCCGCGTCCGCCGCAACGACGCCGGTGCGGTCGTCACGACGTCCGCCAGCTCGATGAGCCGTACGTCGCCGGTGTCGTCGACGGCCAGCAGTTCCCAGGGGACCTGCGCCACCCTCGGCGACGGCTGGATACGGATCAGCGGACGGCCCGCCCGCGCCGCGACCTGCCGGATCTGCTCCGTCAGCCCCTCGGGCCACAGCGCCCGGGCCAGCTCCCGCGCGAGCCGGTGCTCGGCCTCGCGGTCGGTCAGCGCGCCCGTGGCGAAGGCGCGCCGCATTCCCTCCGCCCCGTCGCCCGCCCCCGGCAGCGCGGCGGCCAACGCGCCCACCGCGCGGTCGACTTCGTCGGCGGGCCCGTGGCCCGTGCCGAAACCGCGCACTCCGCCGGCCCACGTCCAGGCCATGAACAGGTCGTCGGCGTCGGCCAGCCGGATCTGGACCACCGGGCGGGCCGTGAGGTCGTCGGTGACCCAGAACGGCACCTCCTCCTCGTCCACGATCCGCCGCTGATAGCGGAACTCGGCCGCGGCGACGTACTCCTGGAGCGCGACGCGGCCGGACTCCGCCGACATCCGCACCTTCGGCGGCGGCGCGACGCGCAGTCCCGCGGAGGCGGCGGCGTCCGCCGCCACACCGCCGAGCGTGGGCGCGGAGCCGTCGCGCCCGCCGGGGCCGTAGACCTTCACGGCCGCGCCGGGGAAGACGGCGGGCCCGGCGACCCCGGTGCGCGTGGCCGACGGCGTCGTACGGTCCAGGGCCAGGGAGGCGCCCGCGCAGCGGTGCTCCACCAGCTCGAACAGGAGCCCCTGGTCCTGGCGTCGTACGGCGAGCCGGAAGGCCAACGCCATAGCGTCGTCGGCGAGTTGGAGCCACTGGCTGCGGGCGTGGGCGGTGGCGAAGTCGTAGCGCGCGGCCTCCAGGGCGAGTGCGGCGGGAAGCGCGAGGGAGAGCGCGGTGCCGACGGACTCCGGCTCGCGGGCGCCGTGGTCCGTGACGTTCAGATTGTGCTCCAGGGTCTTCGCGAGCAGGAGATCGACCTGCGCGCACCGCTCGTACACCTCCCGCGCCTGGTACGCGTCGCGGGCCTGCTGGGCCAGCCGCTTCATCTCGGTGATGTCGCCCCGGTCGTACGCCTGTTGGGCGCCCAGCAGCATGGTGTCGGCGGCGGCGATGACGGCGCCGAGGCGTTCGAAGCGGGCCAGGCTCGACTCCAGCAGGCCGGCGGCGCGGGTGGCGTCGCCCCGCAGACCGGCGAGGTACCCGCGGGCCTGTTCGCAGACCGCCAGGTCACCGAAGCGCTCCTGTTGGGCGAAGACCGCCGCCGCCTCGGCGAACAGCCGCTCCGCGAGGTCCGGTTCGCCCCGGTGCATCGCGGTGTACGCGCGGTGGACGACCAGCGTTTGCTGCTCGCCGACGTCCCCCAGCGCGCGGAAACCGTCCTCGGCGCGGGTGAAGTAGTCCTCGGCCAGGTCGTACCGCCCGGTCGAGGAGCAGATCAGACCGAGGGCGGTCAGGAGGCGGGGCACGGTTTCCAGTACGGGACGTGCGGCGGCCTGCGCTCCGGGTTCCGTCGCGGCCTCCGTTCCGGGTTCCGTTCCGGCTTCCGTCGCGGCCTCCTTAGCGGTCTCCGCCCCGGCCTCCGGCATCGTGGACAGCAGGGCCGAGGCGTGCTCCTCGGCTCTTCCCCACTCGCCGCGTTCCATCAGCAAGTGGACCCGGTTCAGGCCGAGTTCGGACGCGCGCAGCCCCTCGACGTCCTCGAATTCGGGCAGCCGGAGCGCCGCTTCGTCCAGACACGCCAGCGCCTCGTCCAGGCGCCCGGACCTGCGCAGCAGGTCGGCCCCGCAGAGCAGCGTCTTCAGCAGCACTTCCAGCCACAGTTGACGGCCGCGCGGTCCCATCGGCTCGGACGCGATGCCGTCCAGGAGGCGGCGGGACCGTTCGACGGCGTCCTCCGCACCGGTCAGGTCGGTGGCGGTGAGCCGGACGCTCGCGAGGTCGGAGAGCAGATGCGCCCGGAGGAAGCGCACGTCGGGCGAGTCCTCGACCGACTCGGCCAGAGCGAGCAGTTGCCCGTACACGGCGGACGCGGCTCCGTGATCCGCGGCCAGTTGGTGCTCCTGCGCCAGCGCGAAGCCGGAGTCGAACGGCTCCCCGTAGAGCTGTCTCACCTCCGCGTCCGGCCCGGCGCTCCCCTCGTCACCTGTCGTCATGCGTCAGTAGTCCTCACCCGTGGTGGTGGCGGCGACGATCTCGGCGAGGAAGGGGGCCGAGGGCGTGACGCGGGCCGACGCGTCGTACGGCGCCGTGCCCTCGGCCGGTCGGGCCGCCGCGCTCACGAGGCGGTCCCGGACCAGCGCGCGGACCGCCTCACGGTCGGCGTGGCCTTCCGGGCCCGGACCGGGGTCGAAGCCCGGCAGCAGTACGGCGACCTCGAAGCGCGGCGTCAACTCCCCTGCGGACAGGCCCGGTTCCAGATCCGCGCGGCCGGTCCACACGTCGTCCCGCCGGGTGAGGGGCGCGCGGACCGGGAGCCCGCCGTTGACCCGTACCTCCGCGACGAGGGGCGCACCGCCGACGGGCGCCGCGATGTGCGCGACGACCTCGACCTCGATCCGGCGCCGCCCGCCGAGCGCGCGCGCCGTCCAGGACACCGCCGACTCGGCGGCGTCCACGAACCCGGGCGGGTAGCGGCGCCAGTCGTTGGTCCCCGTGCCCCGGGCGATCACCCGGCCGCCGACGGGGAGGGGTTCGCCCGCCGCGAGGGTGTAGCCGAGGCGGGAGGCGAAGAGCGCGCCAGGGGTGAGGGGCGCGGGTGCCGTACGGTCCGCAACCTGGTCTTGGTCCGCGTCCAGCTCCGCGCGGAGGCGGCGCAGCTCCGGTCCGTCGAGACCGGCGGCGTCGGCCGCGCCGTCGATCAGCCGCAGCACGCTCTCCAGGTGACGCGCGGTGTGCCCGGACCGCGGCTCCGCGCGCCACCACCGGACGAGCGGGTCGAGAGCGGCCTGATGGTCCTCGATCAGTTCCGCCACGCAGTCGTCCGGCTGGTCCCCGCGGTCGTCGAACAGCTCCTGGCACCGGTGGGTGAGCGCGGCCAACTCCAGCCCGAGGACGTCCGGTTCGAGCGCCGGAATCCCGTCCGCGTACGACGCCGGCCACCACCGGGAGGCCCAGTGCCCGAAGGCGAGGCGGGCGGCGGCGTCCGCCAGAGCGGTTCCGTCGCCGGTCACCCGCGCTGGTGCCGGGCCCGCGACCGTGTCCCCGGCCGCCTCGCCTGTCGTCTCCCCGGCCCCCTCTCCGCCCGCGCAGGACCGCACGGCAGCGGCGGCGCGCTCGCCGTACACCGCCCACAGCCACTGCTGCGCGCGCTCCACGTCGTCCACCTCGGCCACCGGCAGGACCGGGTCCCCGAGGACGGGCCAGAGCAGGACCGCGCCCGCGACATCGAGGACGGCTTCGGTGAAGCCGGAGCCGGAGCCGGGGCCAGGGCTGGGGCTGGGGTCTGAACCGAGCGGGTCGCCGCCGTTGTCGGCAGGGGAGCCGGGGGAAGGGCCGGGACCGGCGGTGATCCGTACCGCCCCGTCCTCGCCCCGCGTGACGTAGAGGTCCGCGCCCGCCGCCATCACGCGCTCCTCGGCTCGGCCGCTTCCGCGGCGGCGCCCGCCGACAGGCTCCGCAGCGCCGACCTCACCCTCGCGCGGTGGTCCATCATCACCGAGCGCGCGACCCCGTCGAGCACCGCCCAGGCCGCCCCGGCGTCCGCCAGCGGCGCTCCGTGGACGTCCCGGCCGTGCAGCCGTACCCACAGCCGCCGCATGTACGCGGCCCACGGCGCGCGGAGGTCGTGCGCGAGGGCGTCCAGGACCCCGCCGTCCGGGTCGGGCCGGGGGGAGACCGTCATCCTGCGGGCGCGCAGGACCGAAGCCTCGCGCCGCCAGCGGCTGTTGACGGCCCGGTGCGCGGCCGTCCGCCCCAGCGCGGATTCGCCGCTGCCCAGCGGGTCGAGGCCGACGGCGAGCCGCGCGCCGAGGACCGCGGCGACCCGCAGGCTCTCGTCGTACAGACCGAGCGGGGCGCAACCGCGGCCGACCTCCCGGTCCACGAGGTCCGGCACAGCGGGCAGTTCGTCGCGCCGGGCCGACGACTGGAGGACGACGAAGAGCCGTTCGAAGAGCGTACGGTCCAGGGGCGCGGGAAGCGTGGCCGTCGAAGCGCCCCGTCCGACCTCGGGACACGGCGGCGACTGCCGTGCGGTGAGCCCGAGATGAGGCGGCAGATCGGCCCGGCCCCACACCCCGCCGCCCGCGTCCGCCGCCCACAGCGCCCGGCCGAAGGACGCGCCGTGGCCCGCCTCGACCATGGCCGCGTACGGCGCCGAATTCCGCGACCGGTCAGGGGCGTTGCTGCTGCCGTTGCCGATGCCGCAGGACTCCAGCACCTCGGCCGCCGCGACGGCCGCCGTGAACGCGTCGGCGGCGGGGGCCGGTTGACGGCTCTTCCAGCGGGCGGCCAACTCCCTTTCGAGGCGGGCGCGTCGGACGCCGTCCGCCAGGTGCTCCTTCAGCGCCTCCACGGTGCGTCCGCCGGCCGTGTCGGCCACGTCCTCCACGACGTCCCTGGCCACCGCGTCCGCACCGGCCGCGGGCGGCCCGTGTTCCGTGGCCAGTTCGAAGCAGCGCTGGAAGTACAGGTCCTGGGGGTTGCCGGCCACGACGCCCAGCGCTCTGCGGGTCCTCTTGAGCAGCGTGAACCACCGCGCCGTCGCCTCCAGCCGCCCGCCGGACTCCCGGATCAGCGCCTCCAGCCGCGCGGCCTGCTCCGGCAGGAGGAAGTCCGCCGCGAATTCGGGGTGCAGCGCCGGCCGGACGATCAGCGGCAGCACGATCAGCTTGACCGTCCTGGTCAACGGCGCCCCGCCGGGGCCGCTCAGCGATTCCAGCCCGGGCCCGAGGGCACGCCACGCCCGGTCGATGACCATGGCGCGCGCTCGGGCCGGGGCGCCGGTCGGCTGGCTGGCAGGCGGCATGTGAGGAGCGTACGTCGTACGGAATCGGGCTGGCGAACCTGGGATCGGTAGGTGTTCCCGGCCTCCTAGCGTCCCTGTCGTCAGCCCGTCGACCCCGTCTCCGTACCGCACCGGGTGCGCGTCGGGCGTGTACCGACCGTGCACAGGCCGTGCACAGGCCGTGCACAGGGCGTGCACAGGGCGTGCGCCGGGCGGCACGGGACCGGGCATCACCAGAAGGAGCAGCCGTCATGGGAATCTTCAGGAAGCGCCGCCAGAGCCGCGAGGAGCGGGCGGCCGAGATCGCCGGCAAGGTGGCCAGCGGCAAGGGCTTCTACGGCCGTACCACCCGCGCGTTCCTCGGCGAGGAGGATTTCAGCCGGGTCCAGCAGTCCATCGGGGCGTACAACTCCGGCCTCGACGTACAGCAGTTGCTCGCGGCCGGGGCGCCGACCACCCCCGCCGTGGTCGTGTCGATCACCGACACCGGCAGGCTCGTCAACTTCGACCCGGTGGTCGACCTGGTCCTCCAGCCGAACGGGACCGCCGACCGGATCGCGCTCCAGACCATCGTCTCCAAGCTGCGGATTCCGCGCGCCGGGGACCAGGTGCTGCTGGTGGCGGACCCCGCCCGGCCCGGCGGCTACCTGTACGCCGGGGACGGGGTCACGCCGTGAGGGCCGCCCGTACTTCGGCGCCGTGTCCCGTCCCGGTCCCGACGCCGACGCGCCCGCCGACGCCGTCGCGCCCGCCGACGTCCGCGTCCGCGTAGGAAACTCTCCGGGGAGGGTCACATGCGGAGCTACGCCGGTGCGTTCATCGGCAATCTCCTCTTCACCGCGATCTGCTGCATCGCGGGCCCGTTCTTCCTGCTGATGGGGCTCCAGATATGGCACGGCGGGACCGACCGGGGCGCCGCGCTGGTCTGCCTCGGCGTCGGCCTGGCCGGCACGGTCACGATTCCCGTCGCGGCCTACACGTCCACGCGGCAGGGGTTCCCCCGGATCACACGCCGGGACCGGGCGAAGGACGCGAGTGTCCGCTACGACGACGACACTCTCGTGATGCTGTCGCCGGAGTCCCCCAAGGGCCCGGCGCGGGCGTGGCTGGCGCGGGCCGACGTCCTGGAGGCGTCATTGGTGCGCTACAGCCCCGACGGCGAGGCCACCTTCACGAAGCACTTCGGCAACTACACGCCCGACGAGTTCACGCCGCTGATCCGGCTGGGGCTGCGGGTGCACGGCGTCGAGGGCGCCGACCCGTTCGAGGTCACGCGGGAGTGGCGGGTGCCGTCCATGTGCCTGTCCGCCGTGACGGCCGGGCGCCTGGTCGTCCTCGTCCACCCGGCCCCTTCCGCCGGGCCTTTCGCCGGGCCTTCCGCCGGGCCTTTCGCCGGACCTCCCGGCTCCTCGGACGCCGTCCCCGGCACAGCCTCGGACGCCGCCCCGGCCACCCCCGGCGAGATCACCCCCCAGTGGCCGCGCAGCCTGCTGCTCGCGGGGACGAGGACCAGCCGGATGCTCGACCTCGACGGCCACCGCACCGACGTCACCCGGCGCCCCGGCCGCCTGCTGGAGCAGATGCGGATCTCACGGGCGGCCGGAGGAGTCGTGATGACCGGCGACACCATCGACCTCCGGCGACTGGACCCGCACACGGCCGGTCGCTACACCGCCCTGGCCGAGCGAATCCGCGCCCACCCCGAGGACCGCGCACCGGTCACGGAACCGGGGGAGGAGTCCCGCTGGATCGTGGACGAACTGCCCGGCCCCACGGGCGAGTTCGGCTCCTCGGGCCGCCGCTGGTCCCGCCGTGGCGGCCACCTGATCCGCGCCCGCTTCGTCGAACTGCGCGGCACGACCACCTTCCAGGACCACGGCCCGGTCCTCGACACCGTCGTCCGCGTCCAGCCGGAGGACGGCACGCCCCCGTTCGACGCCGCCCGCCGCCTGACCCTCCCGATGAACTACCTCGCCGTCCTCCACCGCACCCGGGACGTCGTCCTGTGCGTCGCCCCGCGCGGCACGTCCTACGTCGTCGACTGGCCCCGCACCAACCTCCTCGCGGGCGTCACCCCCGCCAAGGTCATCACCCCCGACTCGGCCGAACTCCCCCTCACCGGCCGCCCCGACCTCATCTGGCCCCTGATGACCCTCCTCGCCGCCCACGGCCTGTCCGCCCCGGCCCCCACCCTCGACCTCCGCCGCCGCCGTATGGCCCCCCTCGCGCCGTTCGCCCTGCGGATCCTGGACTCGGCACCTCCCCGCTGACCCGGCGAAGTCGGCGCGGGCCTCCCACCGCGCCGCCACCGCCGGGGCAACCGCCCTTGCCGGAAACAGCCGTTAGAGGCGGCGGCCCAGCAAGTGGGCGTCGAGGAAGCCCCGTTCGGAGGCCGGGTCGTGGACCAGCCGGGCTAGGTTGAACAACCCCGCCCCGGCGAGGAGTTCGGCGAAGCGGTCCACCGGCCAGCTGTAGGCGGGCGTGACCTTGTGGTCGAAGCGGACCGGCTCCGGCCCTTCGGTGGCGAAGAAGGAGGCCATGAGCAGGCCGCCCGGGGCCAGGACGCGTACCTGTTCCGCGAGGAGCGCGGGCACTTCCTCCGGCGGGGTGTGGATCATCGAGTAGTGCGCCAGCACGCCGCCCAGTGCCCCGTCCTCGACCGGCAGCGCCTCCATCCGCGCCTCGTCGAACCGCAGCGCCGGATGAGCGCGCCGGGCGTGGCCGACCATGCCGGGCGAGAGGTCGAGCCCGAAGGCGTCCAGCCCCAGGTCGTGCAGCATGGCCGTCATGTGCCCCGGCCCGCAGCCGAGGTCGGCCGTCCGCACGTTCCCCGTCCCGCGCACCAACTCGGCGAAGGTGCCGAGCATGCCCCGCGCGAACGGCTGCGTCTCCAGCCGGTCGGCGAACAGCGACGCGTACAGCTCGACGACCCCGTCGTAGGCCGCCCTGGTCCCGTCCTGGTGTTCCGCCACGCGAAGGAAGCTAACACCTCCGCCACCGCCGCCGCCCCCGTGTGACAGGCCCCGCCCGGCGCTCACGGACGGCCCCGCCCGGCGCTCAGGGGCGGCCCCGCCCCACCCCGTCCACCTGGACTTTTACGGGCCTGGGGCCGTTCGACTGGGCCGCTCACCACAACGGCCGAACCTGGCCCCGTCGGTCACGGTTCGTGTCCGCCGCCGGCCCGATCCTGGCGGCGGACCGCATTTGCCCAGGCCGTGGGCAGAGGGTCATCTCGCCGACCCAGCTCCCGAAGGGGAACGATGAAGCGCATTCTCTCGCTCACTCACGCCGCCTGGACCGCCGCAGCAGTGGCGGGCTCCATGGCGGTGTTCGCCCTCCCGTCCGCGTCGGCGGCGGCGTCACCCGCCCCGTATCCCAGCGGTTCCGAGGGTCCGGTGTTCGTCCAGACGGACAACACCGCCCACAACGAGATCGTCGCCTACCACCGCGCCCCCGACGGCTCCCTCAGCCGACGCGGCACCTTCGCCACCGGCGGCAAGGGCGGTGTCCTCGACGGCTCGGTCGTCGACCACCTCGCCTCGCAGGGCTCGCTCGTCCACGACTGCGCGCACCACCTGCTCTTCGCCGTCAACGCGGGCAGCGACACCGTCACCGTCTTCTCGGTCGACGGCGAGAGGCTCCACCGCGAGCAGGTCATCACCTCCGGCGGACGTTTCCCCGTCAGCCTCACCGTCCACGACGACCGGGTCTACGTCCTCAACGCCCGCGACGGCGGCTCCGTCCAGGGCTACCGGATCGCCGGGGGCAAGAGGCTGGAGCGCGTCGGCGGGTGGAGGCGGGAGCTCCACCTCGACACCACGACGGCGCCGGAGTTCACCCACACCCCCGGCCAGGTGTCCTTCACCCCCGACGGGTCCCGACTGATCGTCACCACGAAGGCCGGCGGCAGCAGCGTCGACGTCTTCCGCGTGAGCCCGTCCGGCGCCCCGTCCGCCCGTCCCGTCGTGAACGTGGAGAACGGGGCGGTCCCCTTCGGCTTCACCTTCGACAGCCGTGGCCGCCTGGTCGTCACCGACGCGGGGACCAACGCCGTGCTGACCTTCGCGGTCCGCGAGGACGGCCACGTCGTCCGGCTCGACAAGGTGCTCACCGGCGAGCAGGCCACCTGCTGGATCTCCCGCGCCGGGGACCGCTTCTACGCCTCCAACGCCGGCAGCAACGCGGTCTCCGGCTTCCGGCAGACCCGCCGGGCGACGCTCGAACCGCTCGGCACCACCGCGACCGGCGCGGGTTCCACGGACTCCGCCGTCACCCCCGACGAGCACTTCCTGTACGTCCAGACCGGCGGTACGGGCGGTGTCGACGCCTTCCGCGTCGAGCGGGACGGCTCGCTCCACAAGGTCGGCACCGTCATCGTCCCGGACGCCGTCGGCGGCGAGGGAATCGTCGCCCTGTAGAGGCCAGGACCGCTCGTAGAGCCCGGGACCGGCTGTAAAGCCTGGCACCGGCTGTAAAGCCCGGGACCGCCCGGAGAGTCACCGCCGGGCGGCACCCGAACCGGAGCGCGCCGCGCGGTGCGCGGCACGGGCCCGTCGAAGCGACTTTTCGGCGGGCCCCACGGCGTTCTCGGCGGTGACGACCGCCCGCCGCCGCCCGGGGGGGTCTTGACAAGGCCCGCCACCTGGCACGTACGTTCATTCCGCACCGTCAACCCGCATCACGCGGCCGAAGCGTTCTCCCGGCCGCGTCGCTGTGCCCGGCTTTCGCGGCCGGGCCGATCGGAGTCGTCGTGAAGGGATCGCGCGCCGTATCGGTCGGGGCCGCCCTTCTGCGGCCCGGCCGGACGAAGCGTCGGCACGTCGATCTGTGCCGGATCCACACCACGCTCTGTCGCTGACGATCCGCCGTCCACGACGGCTTTCTCCCCCTCTTCTCCGGGTGCCGCCGCGCGTTTTCGCGCGCCTCCGCACCTCGCGGCAGCACGTCCGCACCCCGCGGCAGCACGTCCGCGCACAGGGGCGGGCACCCGCGCCGTCCGTCGGCCCCCGCCGGAGAAGACCCCGATCCACAGCCACATGACGCACCGGTGCCGTCGCCGCCGGTGAGAAGGGACGACCTGTGAGCGCGCAGCCTCCGAGGACGCTGAAGACCGTGACCGGGGCCGGCGGTGTGTCGGAGACGTACGACCTGGCCGTCGATCCGGAGCGGTCCACCCTGGACACCGCCGTGCGGGTCGCGGCGCTCGCCGAGGCGGCGCGGATCGACGCGCTGTTCACCGCCGACCTGCTGAGCTTCGGCGCGCAGGGCGCGATCGGCTCGCAGGAGCCGCTGGTGTTCGTGTCGGCCCTGAGCCAGGTCACGTCGCGGATCGGCCTGATCGCGACCGTGTCGAGCACCTTCCACCACCCGTACAACCTGGCGCGCCTGTTCGGCACGCTCGACCACGTCAGCAACGGCCGGGCCGCGTGGAATCTGGTGACCTCCTCGCTCGGCGAGGAGAACTTCGGCCCCGGCGCGCTGCCCAGCCCCGAGGAGCGTTACGCGCGCGCCGCGGAGACGCTCGAGGTCGTCAACGCGCTGTGGGACAGCTGGAAACCGGGCGCGCTGACCCGCGGGCCGGACGGCGCGGCGGTGCTGGACCCCGCCAAGGTCCGGCCCGTCGACCACCGCGGCCCGTACTTCTCGGTGGCCGGTCCGCTGAACATCCCGCCGCTGCCGCAGCGCCGCCCGGTGCAGTTCCAGGCCGGGCAGTCCGAAGCGGGCCGGGCACTGGGCGCGCGGTACGCCGAGGTGGTGTTCACCTCGCTGCCCACGCTGGACGTCGCGCTGGACTTCACCCGCCGCATCCGGGCTCAGGCGGCGGAGTTCGGCCGCCCCGGCGGACTGCCGCTGATCTTCAGCTCCTTCCACGCCACCTACGGCGCGACGGAGGAGGAAGCGCGCCGACTGGTGCGCGAGCGGCGCGAGTCGATCGACTTCGAGCGCGGCCGGGCGCAGGTGGCCGACATGCTCGGCGGCGGCGTCGACCTCTCGGAACTGCCCCTGGACGCGAAGCTGCCGGACCGCCTGCTGCCGGACGTCACGTCGGTGAACCGGCGGCGCGGCCGGGTCGACATCTTCGTCGGATACGCCCGACAGGGCTACACGCTGCGGGAGTTGATCGTCGCCGCGCAGGACACCGGCCACTGGGCCGCCGCGGGCACGCCGGAGCAACTGGCCGACGCGGTCGAGGAGCGCTTCCGGGCCGGAGTGCTGGACGTCATCACGCTCGGCGGCCTCGCCGACCCGCGCGAGCACGACTTCGTCGTCAACGGCCTGCTGCACGAGCTGCGCAAGCGGAAGGTCGTCGCCGAGGACTACGCCGGGAGGACGCTGCGCGAGAACTTGGGGCTCGAACTGCCCTCGTGAGACGCCCGGTTCGCCTTCCGCTCCCACCGACTGTCACCGCTTGTCACCGAATTTGACCATCTGCCACCGCCCGTCCACCCCGACGAAAGGCCCTGCCGTGCCCGTCGAATTCCTCGGTATCGCCGCCACGAACGACGGCTCCGAGACCACACCGCGCAGCGGCGCGTCCTTCGACAAGGACTACACGCTGCGACTCGCCCGCGCCCACGAGGACCACGGCTGGGACCGGGTGCTGTTCGCGTACAGCTCCGCCTCGCCGGAGCCCGGTACGGCCGCGGCGTACATCGCCGCGCGCACCGAACGCCTGGAGATCCTGCTCGCGCACCGCCCCAACGTGTCGTATCCGACCTTCGCCGCACGGGAGTTCGCGACCCTCGACGCGATCAGCGACGGCCGGCTCGCCGTGCACTTCATCACCGGGGGCAGCGACCACGAGCAGCAGCGCGAGGGCGACGTCCTGAGCAAGGACGAGCGGTACGCGCGCACCCGTGAGTACATCGAGATCGTCAAACGCGTGTGGACCGAGCACGAGGCGTTCGACCACGAGGGCGCGCACTACCGCTTCCGCGACTACGTCTCCGACGTGTTCCCGGTGCGGCAGCCGCACCCGGACGTCTCCTTCGGCGGTTCGTCGCCCGCCGCGTACGCCGCCGGTGGCGCCGTCGCCGACATCTACGCGCTGTGGGGCGAGCCGCTGGCCGAGACCGCCCAGCAGATCGAGGCGGTGAAGGCCGCCGCGCTGGCCGCGGGGCGCGGCACCCCGCCGCGTATCCAGGTCGCCTTCCGGCCGATCATCGCGCCCACCGAGGAACTGGCCTGGGAGAAGGCGCACCGCACGGTCGCCGCCATCGAGCAGCGCCGGGCGGCGGGCGCGTGGCGGCGGCGCGGCGGCGACGCCCCGCAGAACACCGGTTCGCAGCGGCTGATCGGCATCGCGGAGCAGGGCGAGCGCTACGACCGCGCGCTGTGGACCCGCACGGCGGCGGTCACCGGGGGAGCGGGCAACTCCAACGCCCTGGTCGGCACGCCGGAGACCGTCGCGCGGGCGCTGCTCGACTACATCGACCTCGGCGTCGATATCATCTCCGCGCGCGGCTACGACCTGCTGGGCGACGCCATCGACTTCGGCCGCCACGTCATTCCGCTGGTACGGGCGGAGGTCGCCCGGCGCGACGCCGAGCGGGCGGCGGGGCCGGTGACGGCACGGCGGTGACGGCACGGCGGTGACGGCAGGCACCGGGCGGATCGGCGGATCGGCGTACGAGCGGGACGACGTACGAGCGGATCGGCGTACGGGTGCGCGGGCCGTACCGCTGACCCCGCTCCCGGGGTGCGCGGGCCGTGCCGCTGACCCCGCTCCCGGGGTGCGCGGTCCGTGCCGCCGACCCCGCTCCCGCCACCTCCCGGCGCCCACCACTCAAGGAGATCGCATGGCCAGATACGAGTCGGTGCTCGACGCCATCGGCGGGACACCGTTGATCCGCCTCACCCGCGCCGCCGAAGGACTGCGCCCGCGCGTGTACGTCAAACCGGAGTGGCAGAACCCCGGCGGCAGCGTGAAGGACCGGGCGGCGCTGTCGATGCTCCGCAGGGCGGAGGCGGACGGCTCGTTGCGTCCGGGAGGCACCGTGGTGGAGGTGACCAGCGGCAACACCGGCATCGGCCTGGCGCTGGCCGCCGCCCACCTCGGCTACCGGACGGTGGTCTTCACCGGCTCCGCGACCTCGCGCGAGAAGCGGGACCAACTCGCCGCCTACGGAGCCGAGGTGCGGCTGGTCGACGCCTTCGTCCCGCGCGACCACCCGGACAGCATGCGCTCGCAGGGCACGCGGTTCGCCGCCGAGACGCCGGGCGCCTGGTTCGTCGACCAGTACGACAACCCGGCCAATCCGGCCGCCCATTACGCCACCACCGGCCCCGAGATCTGGACGGACACCGAGGGCGCGGTCACCCACTTCGTCGCCACCGTCGGCACCGGCGGCACGATCTCCGGGACCGGCCGTTACCTCAGGGAGGTGAGCGGAGGCCGGGTCCGGGTGATCGGCGCGGACCCCGTCACCTCGATGTACGCGGGCGGCGACGGCAGCCAGAAGTACATCGAGGGCGCGGGCCACTTCCTGCACCCCGAGGCCACGGCCGACGTCTGGCCGCTCGCCCTCGACTCCGCCGTGATCGACCGCTACCTCGCCGTCGGGGACCAGGACGCGATCGACGCCGTGCGGCGGCTGGCCCGCACCGAGGGCATCCTCGCGGGCGGCTCGTCGGGCGTCGCGCTCGCGGCGGCCCTGCGGGTGGCCGAACACCTCACCGAGGACGACACCGTGGTGGCCCTGCTGCCGGACTCGGGCCGGGCCTACCTGTCGACGTACTTCAACGACGACTGGCTCACCGCCAACGGCTTCCGAGGCCCGGCCCCGGCCGACGGCCCGACCGTCGGCGACCACGCCACCCCGGCGCCGGTGGTGGAGCGGGACGAGGACCCGGCCGACGCCGTACGGCGGCTCACCGCGGACGGCCTCGGCGACGACGACGTGGTGCTGGTCGCGTACCGCCGCGACCGCCGCCTGCTGGCCCCCCACCCCACCGACCTCCTCGGCTGGACCACCCCCGCCCGCCTCCGCACCGCCCCGAGCGTCGCCGAATCCGCCCAACCCCTCGCCCCCCGCCTCGGCGCCGCCCTCCCCCTCACCGCCCCCGCCGTCACCGACTGGCCCCCCTCCGCCGCCCCCATCGCCCCCGTCCTCACCCAAGGCCGCGCCACCCACACCGTCCCCCGGCCGGCCCTCCACCCCTGACCCCGGTCCCTCTTCCGCCGCAGTTCCCCGTCGCGTCAGGTCCGTACCGTCCCGGCGTTCCGCACCCCGTTTCGCACCGTTCCCGGCGAGCGCCGTCGCACTTGGCCGCCGCTACACCGGATGTCGTAGGTTGAGCGATTTCACCGCATGCCAGCGTGGTGGGAGGTGACGATGGTGGGCGATGTGCACAGGAACTTCCGCGTGGTCGATGGGGGAGAGCGTGAGCTCTGCACGGGATGCCGGCACAGGTGACAGGGCGAAGCTCAAGAGCAAGGTCTGGTCGTTGCGTTCCCGATGGCCGCAGACCAGCTTCCTGGCAGGGCTTGAGGAGGACATTCTCGCCGCGCTGGTGGACTCCTCCGAACCCGTGCGTTTCGACCGCGACGACGTGCTGGTGGCCGAAGGCGCCGTCGGGTCCGATGTGTTCCTCCTGCTCACTTCATACGTCAAGGTCACCACGCTGCTCCCGAACGGGTCACGGGCGCTGCTCGCGGTGCGCGTCGGCGGTGACCTCGTCGGGGAGTTAGCGGCCTTGGACAACGGGCGGCGGACCGGGACGGTCATCGCCTGTGGCGTCGAGCCGGTGGACACTCTGCGTATCGACGCCGAACTCTTCCTCCGCGCGCTCTCCACGTCGCCGAAGGCGATGCTCGGTCTGTCCGAGTCCGTGGCCCGCAAGCTGCGCAGCGCGACGCAGCGGCGCATTGACCACCAAGGGGGGCACGCGTCGGTTCGGCTTGCCCGCGTGCTGGTGGAAATGGCTGACGACCATGGCGCCACGACGTACCGCGACAACGTGGTGATCGGCATCGATGTCACCCGCCTCGAGTGGGGCAGCCTCATCGGGGTGAGCAAGCGGACCGCCGAGCGGGCGATCGCGACCCTGCGGGACAACAAGCTCATAGGGTCGGGAATGAAGCGCATCACCATCCATGACATGGAGGGACTGCGAGCTCTCGCGAACTCTGAGTGAGCGATCCCGCCAATTGGCGGGAGTCTGTGGGCGATTACCGGCGGCTGGACATACTGCTCGCCCCAACCCTCACGATGCCGGGCCTCATGTGCCGGTTCGCAGCACTTCATGGAGCATCGCGTGGTCACGCAGTCCAGCCCGTCCGGTCGTTCCGGAGACCTAGCCGCCCCTCCCGTCCCCCCTGTCCGTGCGAGCGCGCCTGCTCCGCGTGACTGGCCGGCGTCGACCCTTCTGGGCAGGCTGCCCGGGACCACCCGGGACCTCCTCCTGGAGGAGGGCACACCGATGCTGTATCCCAAGCACCGGATGCTCCTGAGGCAGGGAGACGGCGGGAAGCACCTCTTGCTGCTCACCCGCGGGGTCGTGAAAGTCCTCGCCTCTTCGGAGAACGGGATGGACGTACTGCTCGGGATTCGCGTGGCAGGTGAACTGGTCGGTGAGATGGCCGTGTTCGAGGAGAAGCCGCGGTCCGGGTCTGTCTTCGCGTGCGGCGAGGTCTCGGCGCGGATCATCCCTCTGGAGGTCCTGGAGGGCTTCCTCACCCGCCACCCCGAGGCGATCAAGGCGTTGGTCGCCTCGTTGAGCGCCCGTCTGCGCTGGGCGAACCAGCGGCGTATCGACTCCCGTTCCTACGACGCGCCGGTCCGTCTGGCGCGGGTACTGGTGGAACTCGGCCGCGCACACGGCCGTACGCCGCCCGAGGGCATCGCGGTGCGCAAGGTTCTCGGCGTGACGATAAGCCAGTCCGAGTTGGCGTCGCTGTGCGGATTGGCCCTCCCGACGACGGAGAAAGCCCTCGCCTCCCTTTCTCGAAAGGGGCTGGTCGAGCGTAGTTACCGCCGCATAACGCTCTGCGATATGCCGAGTCTGGTCGAGTTCGCGAAAGTCGGCGACGAGATCCCGTACTGGTAGGGAGTCCGTCCGCCGGAGTCCGCCTACTGTCCAGGAAAACGCAGCACCTACTCCGTTCCAGGCCAGAGAGGAATGGTCACATGGCCGCATGGTCCGGGTTCCATCCCTGTACGTGTATTGCCGTCGATGCCCAGGCGTACAGCCGCAATGACGACCGCAGACAGTCCGAGATTCAGCACGACCTTCCACGACTTCTCTCCCGCGCGGCCGACGGTGCGGGATTGAACCGTTCCCAGTGGCACCTCCAGCCCAAAGGTGACGAGGAACTGGCCGTCTACCCGATGGACGGGACGGAGCCACGCCTGGTCGACGATTTTGTACGCCATCTGGTCTGGGAACTAGGGGAATACAACCGGAGCAGGATCTCCGCGTCCCGGCTACGGCTGAGGCTCGCCGTCGACCACGGGCCCGTGGAGGTGGCGCCCAACGGTTTCGCGGGCGCGACCGTGGTGTCGGTCTCCCGGCTGCTCAACTCGGCGCATCTCTATGAGGCACTGCGTCAGCACGAGCCGGCGGACCTCGCCGTCCTGCTGTCCGACCACGTGTACCGCTCGACGGTGGGAAGCGGTCACACCACCTTGTCGCGGGAGGACTTCCGGGAAGTCGCCGTACAGGTCAAGGAATACGAGTCCGTCGCCTGGCTGCGGATACCCGGCGGAAACGGTTTCGGCCCCTGGCCGCGTCCCGCTGATACGGCGACGGCTTCGTCCGCGTCGCCGAGCCGATCCCACGGTTCGGCCGCCGAGAGCGCTTCCGGCCATCATTACCGGGCCGATCGCCTGAATGTGAACAACTTCGCGGGTCCGGTTGATCTGCGAGGAGGCACCGTGGGCTTCGGCGGCTCGAATGGCTGACGACGGTGAGACTCCGACCGACGAGGCCGAAGCGGCGCCGCCTGAGGGAGTTCCGCAAGAACCGCTCGCCGCGGGCGGATCACCGGAGGCGCACGCCGTATCCGACTCCGCGGAGAAGGAGGGCGACGCCCAGGGATTCGCGGAGCTCCACCGTGCTTTCGGCCAACAGGTGCACAATCACTTCCACTCGACCGTCGAGGCTTCTGGGGCCACGTTCGGATTCGGCGCTCCACGGGCGCCCGGACTCGCCCCGGGCAATGTGCGTCCGGAGGAGGTCGACCACGCGCTGCGGCACTACTTGCGCCCTCAGCCGTGCTTCAGCGAGGCGCTCGCCAAGCTCCGCCGTGATCACCTGGTGGTGCTCTCCGGCCACGAGGACACCGGCCGCCGCGCCGGGGCCTTCGCGCTGCTGCGGGAACTGACCGAGCCGGGTATCGGCCTCAGAAGCCTTTCGCCCGCGAACTCCCTGGCAGGGCTGACGGCGCCGAACGCCCTCAAGGAGCGCCAGGCGTTCGTCATCCTGGACTACGTCGGAGAGACGAACGCCGATCCCGTGCAGTCGTACGACATCGGACGGCTGGCGGAGGAACTGCGCCGCAAGGACAGCTATCTGGTGATCACCGCGACCGAGAGCAGCCTGCGGAGACTGGCCTTCGACGGCTACCGCGTGCCATGGCGGGCTCCCGACCCGAAGGAGCTGTTCCGGGCTTGCCTGGATCCGCTCCCAGCGGCCGGACTGCCCTCGGCACTCATGGAACGGGTCGGCGAACAGCGCCGGCCCGCCGATGTGGTCGCCGCCGCGACCGGGTTCTCCGCCGGGGGGACGCCCACGGCGATGAAGACGATGAGCGGCAGCGACGCGGATGCCGTCCGGACGTGGTTCCGCAAGGTGCCGCTGCTGGAGGACCTGCTGCCGCTGGCCGCCCTGGCCTTCTTGGAGGGCATCCCGGAACGCAGCTTCGAGGAGCACCTGGCCACGCTGGAGGGACTCGTACGTGACTGGGAGCTCAGCGGTGAGTCCGCTCCCGGTGAGCGCGACGCCGTGCCGGCACCCGGCACCGGCACGACGGTGCTCCGCCAGAGCCGGGCCCTGTGGCGCAAGCGGGCGACCGGACTCGTCCGTGTCGATCGACGTCCCGAGCCGGGGCTGGCGGCGGACCGGAGCGAACGCCGGATGGTCTTCATCTCACCGGGCATCCGCGAGCTGGTCATCGGGGAACTCCACACCCTCTACGGATACGAACTGTGGTACCCGCTGCGGCGTTGGCTGCACGACCTGGCGCAGCACCCGGACCTCGCGGTCCGCACCGAAGTCGCCCGGGGCACCGCCCTGTTCGCCGGCCACTCCCTGGCAGAGGTCGATGACCTGCTCCTCCAGGAGTGGGCGGACGGCCTGACCAACCAGCGAGTGACCGCGGCCCTCACGCTTCAGCACATGGCCGAGACGGACCGGTTGGCCCCGGCGGCCCTGAGCATCGCCCTGGGCTGGGCCAGCAACAGGGGACAGGCCCGGGCGATCACGATGGCGATGGCGCTGTCGGGAACGCTCGGCTCCGTCTACCGCCTTGAGGTGCTCAACTGGTTGTGGCGCCTCACCGGTCGGGGAGAGCGCATGGCGGCCGCCGCACGTCGCTCTGTCGTGCTTCTGTTGCAGACGGCCGAGCAGGAACCCGAGCGGGCGCTGTTCACACTGCGCTACATCCGTACGCGGATGGCCAACGCCCGTGCGGGTAGCTGGGATCACCGTCGAACGACGCTGATCGCCGCCCAGGTGCTCGTGGCGCCCAGGCTCGGGAACCAGCAGGGCACCCTGCCCGGAGCCCTGCTCCGGCAGCGCCGGGAGAACGCCCGGCAATTGGGGAAGCTCTGGGCCGGGCTGCTGCTCAGCCGGAGTCGCCGTACCGCGTTCGAGGCGCTCTGCGACACCCTCGTCGACGTCCGCGACGAACCGTCCGTCGCCGACGCCGTACGGACCCTGGGCGAGGCGATGCGCGAGGAGATGACGCCGGCCCAATGGCAGGCGCTGAGCTCCCGGTTGCTCGCGGTGCTCCGCCACCCCGACCTCGCCATGCCGAGCACCCGTCAGATGGCCCACGTGCTCCTCGGGACGCTGGGGATCTAGCCGTTCCTCGGGACAGGCCGCTGTTCCGCTCGCAGGCCGAGGCGCACCTCAAGGCGCGGATCAAGCCGCGCCTCAATTCGTACATCACGTCGCACCTCAATTCGTACCCCAAGCCGTACATCAAGGAGATCGAGGCAAGTGAATTATCCCGTTGTGTCCGAGCACGTCCTTGGCGTGGTCAGCAGCCGCTTGTGGTCCCGCCGCCGACGTGAGGACGTGCCGCCGCTTCTTCCCGGCACCGTCCATGTCTTCCGCGTCGGCGGAGAGTACCGCCAGTACCCGGAAGGTCTGGTCTTCGACCCGGGTCACGCGGATGTGCTCGACGCCTCGTCCGTCAGCCTGATCGACACCAGAGTGCGCGTCGTCGATGTCCGTCGGACAGTGCCCTCGGTGAGCGAGGCGGACCAGTTCACCGTCAGCGTGTCCTTCTCGTGCCAGGTAACCGACCCGGCCCTGATCGCCCGCCAGGGCGTGGTCGATGTGACGGTGCCGCTCCGCGCCTACCTGGCGGGGGAGGACGACCTGCCCCGAGTGAGCGCCGGCTATCGCGTCGAAGAGGTCAACGCCGTCCGAGCGGAGGCGGCTCGCTGGATGACCGCGTACAGCACCGTCGTACCTCCCCGTGTCTCGGGCATGAGCGTGGAGTTCGTCGGCGTCGAGGTATACGTGGCCGACGAGCTCCGTGCGTGGGAGGAGAAACTGCGCGAGCAGCGCCGCTCACACGAACTGCTGCGCGGCCAGAACGACTTCGAGTCCTACGACGCCCAGCGAATAGCCGAGTTGCTGGCCCAGGGGTCCGACTACGCCGACGCGATCGGCATCGTGCGCGAACGCGTCGATGTCGCCGACGCGGCCGCGCGTATCCACGGCCTCGCCGCCGCCCGGGAGGCGCGCGCGGCCAGGATCGACGAGGAGAAGCGCGCACACGCCGAGGCCAGGGAGATGCTCTCGGCGCAGACCCAGCGGGATCTGATCCTCGAACTGGTGCGGCAAATGGGTGCGGAGGGCACTCTGTCCGATCCCCAACCGCTGCTTGAGGAACTCGTGCGCCAGGGCGCTTCGCGGTCCGGTGCCAACCCCGCACTCGACGTCGGCGGCACCCGGCCGTCGCAGGAGCCGCGCCCGGCGCCCCGTACTCTGCGGTCCGCGCGGACGCCGGAGGACGACTTCGTCAAGGACGAGGACGATTTCGTTGACTGACATGCCACAGAACCCGATCGCCCGGACGTTGTCCCGGCCCGTCGGCGCGGACGGGTCCCCGCACGCCGTGCCCGACCTGGGACGGTTCCTGCGCTCGCTCACCGGCGTCGACGAGGAACTGCTCGCAGAGGTCCGGCACGAACGCAGCAAGTACACCGCGCTCGGCGGAGTGGTACTCGGTACAGCCGTGATCGCGGCGTTCTCCATGTGGAACTTCGCCACGGAGGCACTGGGCCGGGTCTCGATCGTGGCCCTGCTGCCCACGGTCATCTGGCTGCTGCTCATCCTCAATCTGGACCGCTGGCTGGTCACGCCCGTACCGAACGCCCGGCGCAGATTCGGCCCCGTCGTGCTGCGGCTGGTGATGGCCCTGCTGCTCGGAGTCGTGATCGCCGAGCCCCTCGTGCTGCGGATCTTCTCCACCGCCATTGAGGAGCACATCGCCGACGGCCGGACGACCGCGCTGGACGACCTGCGCGGCAAGCTGCTGGCCTGCAACCCGGTGCCGTCCGACACCGCCGCCGCGCCGCCCGCGAACTGCGGCCACTACACGCTGGTCTTCGGCGCGAACCCCGGCAACCAGGCCGACGAGCTGGCGACTCTGCGCGAGGACGCCACAGCCCTGCAGAAGCGGGTCGACCAGGACAACACGGAGCTGACCGCGCTCGACACGCAGGTACGCGACGAATGCCGGCAGCTCATCCGTGACGCCGCCAGCGGCTTGCTGGAAAGGACGTCCGAGTGCCAACGGCTGCGCGCCAAGGCACGCGACTTCCGGGCGACGCACGCACTGGACACCGAACAGCGACAGCTCAGCGGGATGAACGTCCGCATCGCCACGCTGGAGCGCGGGGTCGCCAGTTCGCGCGGCGACTTCGTGAAGGCCCGCGCGGCGGCGGTCGACAAGCGGATGGCCGAGGAGCAGGCGAAGCAGCGGGAGATCGGTGTCCTGGAGCGCATGCAGGCGCTGGACGAACTGGCCGCGGGCAAGCCCGTGCTGTTCGTCGGGATCTGGCTGGTCAGGGCCCTGTTCGTGTTCCTGGACGTGCTCCCTGTCATGGCGAAGTCGCTGGGGGGCGAGAGCACCTACGAGCGGATGCTCAGCTACGAGAGCACCAGCGCGGTCAAAGTGCACAGTTCCCGGGTCCGGCTGGCCGAACTGCGGGCACTGGCGGACACCGAGATCGCCCAGCACGCCATCGAGCAGGACGTCCGGCGCAGTCGTGCCGAGTCCGAGGCCGCGCACCGTGAGGTCGTCGCGACGACCAACATCCGTACGAGGCAAGCGATCAGCGCACTGGAGGAAGAGCTGCGCCGTACGTCGGCGCACTGACCGTCATCGTTGTCGATGTCGTCGGGCGGGCTCCGAGAGGCCGCCCGACGACCGGCGAGACAGGGAGGGTCCGATGCCTGACCGCAACAGAGCGACGAACCGTCAGAGGGACTTGCTCCGGATCCTGACCGCCGAGACCCGGGAGGAGCTGGTGAAGGCGGACGGAAAGGCGGGACTCGTCCTGTCCTGTCTCGGCGCGGCACTTGCCACTCTCCTCGGCGCGCTCACCACGGGCAACCTCGCGCCGCAGCACTATTCACCACTGCCGCAGGCGCTGTTCTGGGCCGGTTGTGCCACCTGGATACCGGCCTTTCTCTTCCTCGGCATGGTCATCGCTCCGCGCCTCGGCCCGTCCCGGGCGATGCGTGCCCACTACTTCGGAGACGTGAACGCCACCCGCTCCACGACGTTTCTCGCCGACGCCGTCCGGCGCACCGACATCAGCGACCGTGACCTCCAGCAACTGGAGCGGCTCTCGCACATCGTCTCGGTCAAGTACCGCTGCGTGCGGTACGGGATGCTGTGGTCGGCGGCGTTCGTGATTCTGACGGCGGCGGGTTTCCTCCTCGGCACATCGACCTGACGCCCTCTCGGCCGTGGGGGGGGGGGGGGGCCCCCGCCCCCCCCCCCCCCCGGCGGGGGCCCCCCCCGGGGGGGGCCCCCCCGGGGGCCGGGGGCCAGCCCGGCGGGGGCCCCGCGCCCCCCCCCCCGGCGCCGGGCCGCGCGCG